>CALATR010000278.1 GCA_937891875.1 uncultured Pseudomonadota bacterium
AGCCGGACTCTGACGCGAGATCCACCAACTCGGCCAGCTCCTCCTGCTGGGCGTCGGCCGGGGCCCCTTGGGTCCGGGGGAAGTCGATGTTGGCGACCGTCGCGATCCACAGGCCGCGCAGCTCGCGGGGGTGGGCATGGGTCACGAGCGTCGGCGCCGGCGGCGGGGGCGGCTCGACGCGCACCGGTCCGCTACAGCCGGCCAGGATTGACAGCATCAGCAGGGGAAGGCGTGGGAGGGGCATACCGCAGGACCTCGCGCGTCACGCCACTCCTTGCCACGGCTGGCGGAGGACGCAAGGGATCGCGAGGTCAATCCTGTGGATACCGCTCGGCCATGGTCGCCCAGGCTCGCTCGCACAGGGCCCGCAGGACCTCCAGATCTACGTCGTCGAGCTTGTTGACGTACAAGCAGCTCTTTCCCGTCTTGTGCTTGCCCAGGCGTGACAGCAGCTCGGCCTCGTCGTCGAAGCCCGGCATGATGTAGAGCACCTGCCTGGACTTCCGCGGGGAGAACCCGATCCTGAAGAAGTCCCCCTCCCGGCCGCTGTCGTAGCGGTAGTGGTAGCGGCCGAACCCGATGAGGCTCGGTCCCCACAGGGTCGGCTCCTCGCCCGAGACCTCCCGCATCAGGTCCAGCAGCTCCCCCGCGTCCTGCCGGCGGACCGGGTGCTCGACGGCGTCGATGAAGGCCTGAACGTCGGCGGCGGTGGGCAAGGTCTTGTTGGACATGGGGCCTCCCAGGCGTCCTATACTCGGTGCATGCGCGCCGCTCGACTGGCTCTCGCCTCCCTGCTCGTCCTGGTCGGCATCTCGGCGATTCCTGCTGGGATCGCCCTCGTCGCCGACCCTTCGGGGCGCGGCCTGGGCATGGCACCAGAGATGCTCGGTGGTGGTCCGTTCTCCGACTTCCTCGTCCCTGGGCTCGTGCTGCTCGGCGTGCATGGCCTCGGTGGACTGATCGCCGCCGGCCTGGTGTTCGCCGGCTCGCGGCTGACCGCCTGGCTGGGGCTGCTGGCCGGCAGCGCGCTGCTGGTCTGGATGCTGGTCCAGCTCGGGGTCATCGGCCACACTCACTGGCTGCAGGCCGTGTACGTCGGCGTCGGACTGGCCGAGCTGGGACTCGGACTGACGCTCCTGCGCGCCGGCCACCTCGCAGCGCGCATCGCGCGGTGGATCGCCGGAGTGTCGTGCGCCTTGGCCGGGATTGCTGCGGTCGCGGGCGGGGTCGAGTTCCTGCTGTACCCGATGGGCTCCCCGCTCCAGGCCGACCTCGACGTCAGCGTGCTGCACGCCACCCCGTTCCCCGACTTCTTCGTGCCCGGGCTGCTCCTCGCGGGGGTGGTCGGCGGCTGCCATGTGGCCGCGGCCATCGCACTCGTCCTGCGCCCGCGCGTCGGCGCGCGGCTGGGTGTCGTGGCAGGCGGCGCGATGGCCGTCTGGATCCTGGCCGAGATGGCGCTGCTCGGCACCCACGATGGGATCGAGCTGGTCTTTCTCGCGCTCGGGTGGCTGACTCTGGCCGTGTCGTACCTGGCCGGGCGTTCCGGGCAGCCCGCGTCAGCGGAACCCGCCGAGCCACGGTAGCGGCACGCCGGACGCGATGGCGTCGGCGACGACGGTGTGCACGGTGCCGTAGTAGAGCGTGGCGAAGCCGCCGGGGCGCACGGTCGGGCAGGCGACCTCGTGCAGCAGGTGGGGCATGGAGCGCATCTGCTGGCGGGTGATGTCGTGACTGACGGAGCCGCCGACCACGATCGTCTTGTGGGTGGCGAGCAGGTCGGCGAGGATCCAGCCGTAGACGATGCGGCGGACGGCGCTCGACGCGTCGGGGGCGATCCAGAGGTGGGTGATCTCGGCCGCTTCGTCGACGTCGAACGGCCAGTCGGAGACCCGATCCCCGGCCATGGCGCCGTAGCGGGTGGCGGAGCGGCCGAGCCGGTAGCCCGCGACGGGCCGACCCTGCAGGAAGAACCCTCGGATCTCGCTGTCCAGGAGGGCGTCCAGGGACACCAGCACGCCGGCTGCTCTGCTGTAGCGCTCGGCGAACTCCGGGATCTGCTCGCGGGACAGCCACGCGGTCTGGACCCGCGCGGGTGCGCGGAACGGCAGCGGCCTGGTCGGCGGCCGCGTCTCGACGTGGGTCGGCAGGATCGGTGTGGTGGTCTGCAAGGGCCCCTCCCAGGTTGCAAACGGGGGGAAGCACCCCGTTCATCAGAGGGGTAGCTGGGGCCGCAGAGCGCTCTCCTCGCATCATGATGCGGTCTTGGGCGGGATCTTCTCGCATCATCATGCGAGGCGGAGGGCGTTTACACCCGGGCGCACACCGCCTGTCGCAGGCGATCCGCCGACCAGGAGCCTGCGGGATGCGCCGCCTCGAATGCCTGCTCTGCGCAGGTGATCAGCGCGGCGTTCACCGGGGTGGGCACGCCGTGACGGCGACCCAGCGCGACGATCTCCCCGTGCAGGGCGGCGCTCTCCAGAGGGTCCCCCCGGGCGAGCGCGTGGCGGGTGGAGCCTCCGACGCGGGGCCGTCCGTCGACGTCCGCGAGGGTGTAGGGACCGATGCGATCGAGGAGATCCGCCGTGGGGCGCCAGGGAAGACCGGCCGCCTCCCAGACGGCGATCGCCTCGGCTCTGGCCGCGTCGAGCACGTCGTTGGGGGGATCGTCGCACAGGGCGACCACCACGCCGCCGAGGTTCGACAGGTGCTTGGCGCGCATCCACGGGGTCAGGTCGGGCTCCAGCTGGGCGCCGAGTCCGGCGTGAGCCAGCGCGTCGACCAGGAAGCGGGCGAGGGGAGGGGCGCCACCAGGCCAGCCGCCGAGCAGGATCGTGCCGGGATTGGGCTGGCCGGACAGCACGACGACCCCGGGGGCGCGGCGCTCAGCGGCGATCCAGACCACGGCGGCCAGGGTGGGATGGCCCCGGTCGGCGAGGGCGGCGGCTGGACCGAGCCCGTTCTGGAGGCTCACGACCGGGACCGCCGGTGACAGGGGGGCGACCGCGGGCAGGGTGTCGTGCCCCATGGTGCAGACGAGGACGAGATCGTCAGGAGACACGCCCACTTCGCCCAGGTCGAGCACAGTCGGCACGGGCACCCGGGAGGCACCCCCGGGGCGGCGCAGATCCACCCCGCCAGCGGCCAGCGCACGGCCGTTCTCACCGCGGGCGACCAGCACGACGTCCTGTCCGGAGGCGTGGAGGAGGGCGCCGACACCCGCGCCGATGGCGCCAGCGCCGAGCACGATGAGGCGGTGGGGGGTCATGGGCACGCCGGGCTCGGGAGAGGAGTCCGTATCACCCCCGGACCCTCACCCGTCGGTGTCGTCGGTGGCGTCGGTGTCCCACGGGTTGACGCAGTCGCTGTCGAGCTCGTCGATGAGGCCGTTGCAGTCGTTGTCCTTGCCGTCGGTGCACAGCTCGACGGCGTCCGGGTTCACCTCGGCGTCCTCGTCGTCGCAGTCGAACTCCGCGGGGAAGCCGTCGCGGTCCCAGTCGGGGCCGACCTCGCCGTAGAAGCCACCGGTGCCGTAGCAGGCGGCGAGCACGATGGTGGTGACGGCGCCGCCGACCAGGTGGAGCGCGCGGCGGGACACGTCGGCAGCCCCACAGAAGGGGCAGCTCGCGCCGGCGCGCACATGGCGACCGCAGCCAGCGCAGGGGAGGAGCGGTTTCATCGGGTCGCCTCGCAGTCGTCGGGAATGGCGATGTAGCCGGCGGTGATGGTGGCGCCGTCTTCGATGGGCGCGTCGCCGACGACGAGCAGGGTGCTGCCCTCGACGTCCAGGTCGTAGTGACCGATCAGGTCGACGCCGTCGGCCCGGGCGTAGAAGGACCGCTGGAGGACGGTCTGGGAGAGTGGGAAGGCGACGCTGTCCTCGGGGTTGTCCGGAGCCTGCCACGCAAAGACGTCCTCGACCCGGTCCCAGGCGACTCCGCTGGCGAATAGCGGCAGGCTCGCCTCTCCCAGCGCCGGGCCCTCCGTGCTCACGGTGAGCGACTCCTCGTACGTCCACTCCGCCTCGGCCTCGAACGTGACCTTCAACGTGCGCTCCTGGCCCGGGGGCACGGTCCAGGGCAGGGCGCCGTTCAGGTCCTCGTCCGGATCGACCAGGAACGTGGCCGGCTTCGACGAGTGTATGCGGGTGACGACGAGGTCGGTCGTCCCGACGTTGCCTACGCGGACCGGGTGCGTGCGCGAGCAGCCTGCCCACACCTGGCCGAAGTCCGTCTCCACAGCGTTCACGGTCACGACCGGTCCGGCGACGTTGGCGAGGGCTGGGAGCACCTGGCGGCCGACGTCGGAGTGGTCGGTCTGGATGACCAGCTCGTCGCGGAAGTCGCCCAGCTCCGAGCCGCTGAAGACCACCTCGATGAACACGGTCTCGCGGCTGCGGACGGTGGTGTCGGACTGGCGGGTCACCGTGAACCCGCTGTCCTCCTCGGCGAAGGTGACGCCCAGGAGCTCGACGCTCTGGTAGTCGTCGCCGCAGTCGTTCTCGATGCGGATGACGTCCCTCACCTCGACGTCGGGCGGCACGACCCCGAAGTCGAGCACACTGCGGCTGATGGTGATGCACGCCGCTGGGGGTTCCGGGGGCTCGGGAACGGGGACCGGCTCGGGGCAGCCGACCAGGAAGATGGCGGCGGCGAGCGGGCGGAGGTGGCTCATCGGGTGGCCTCGCAGTCGTCGGGCTTGGCGGCGTAGAGCGCCGCGAGGACGGCACCATCCTCGACGGGGGCGTTCCCCGCGATGTCCACCGCATTGGGAAGCGGCTCGAAGGTCCAGTAGCTGGGGTCCAACGGCTCCTCGCCGACGGAGATGCTCAGCGTGTCCGGGACGACCGTCTGGGAGAGCTTGTAGCGGACGGTGTCCCCGCGATCCCGCCGGGGCGGCCAGGTCAGCTCGTCGGTGACGACCTCCCAGAAGGCAGCGCGCCCCTCCAGGGAGATGGGCACGCCCGGGATCGCCGGCGCGTCGACCGTGAATGCGAGCGTGTCCCGGTCCCGGTCGGACTCCCACACCGGCGAGTAGGTCACCGCGACGGCACGCTCCTCACCGGGAGGGAGGGTCCAGGGCCAGGTCTCGTCGGGGTCTGCGGCCGACGCCGTGGCGAACGTCCGGCCGGTGGCCGGCAGCAGGCTGAATCCGGTCGCGGTGCGGGTGCCTAGGTTCTGAAGCCGCACGAGGCGCGTCCGGGAGCAGCCCGCCCACACCTCACCGAAGTCGATGGCCTCTGTGTCCTGGGAGAGGATGGCGCCGGACACGCTCGCTCGCGCGGGGATGACGTACTGCTCGAGGCCCTCGACGTCGGTCTCGATCGTGAGGGTGTCCCGGTAGTCCGCGTCGACGTCCGCCCGGAACTTCACCTCGATGAAGGCGGACTGTCCCTGATCGAGCTCGGTGTGGTCCGAGATCCGGGTCACCTCGAAGGGCTGCTCCGCGGAGAACGCCGCGCCGAGGACCTGTATGGGGTGGTGCTGCAGACCATCCGGGCACTGGTAGGTGATGCGGATGACGTCGAACACGTCGTAGCCGGGGGGCGCGACCCCGAAGTCCAGCGAGGCCCGGCCGATGTCGACGCACCCTGGCGTGGGCGGACCGGGGGGCGGAGGCACGTCGACCGGCTCGGGACACCCCGCCAAGAGCAGAATCAACGTGCTGATCCGGCCGGTCCTCGGCATCGGGTCTCCTCCTCGCCAGGCGATCGCAAGAAGGCTGTGTGTCGCAGGTCGGCGCGTCCTTCACGCCCATCGCCGGGTCGCCGACAAGCGTGTGTGTAACGACACAGTGTCAGCATCCGGTCGCCATTGGTACGCTCGCTCACACTCGGGGAGGCGAAATGGAACAGACCTCGTTGTGGGCGATGCTGGCGCAGGCGGGCTGGACGATGATCCCGCTGTACGTCTGCTCGCTGCTGGCGCTCGCCGTCATCCTGCGGACTGTCATCCAGTACGCGCTGCACCGGGTGCCACGGCGGCGGCTGCTGCAGGACATCGGACCCGACCTCGTGCAGGGACGCTTCGAGCGCATCGCCGAGCTGGCGGAGGCGGACCGGTCGCCACTGGGTCGCACGGTATCTGTCGCCGCGCGGATGGCGCAGACGCCCGAGCTCGCTCAGGCCGAGGCCGAGCGGGTCGCGATGGCCGAGCTCGATCGCTACGAGGCGTGGCTGCCGCTGCTGTCCTTCATCGCCCAGGCGGCGCCGCTCTTCGGCCTGCTCGGCACCGTGCTCGGCATGGTGGAGCTGTTCGGCGGCATGGAGGCGGCTGGCTCGGAGATCTCGACTGCGACGCTCTCGGGCGGCATCTGGAAGGCGCTGCTGACCACGGCGGCTGGCCTGATGGTCGCCATTCCTACCCTCGGCGCGCACCTGTGGTTCAGCCGGACCGTGCGGGCGCTCCGCCATGCGATGGAGACCGGGGTCGGACGGGTGCTCGACCGGGCGCGGACGAGCGAGTCGGTGGCGGCAAAGTGAAGCTCGATCGCCCCGAGACGCCGATGCCGTCGATCAACCTCTCCCCGCTCATCGACGTCGTCTTCATCCTGCTGATCTTCGTCGTGCTGGTCGCCCGGTTCATGGACCAGGAGCGCCTCGACGTCACCCCGCCCAGCGCCGCGGCGGGTCGCCCGGCGGAGGTCGACGCGCTGATGATCGAGCTGACGAAGACCGGCACGATCGCCCTGCAGGGCAAGCTCATCGATCCCGACCAGCTCGAGGATCTGCTGGAGGAGCATCGCAGCCGCTACAAGCGGGCCGTGCTGGTCACGGATCGGGACGCGGACGTGCAGTCGGCGGTCGACGTCATCTCCAAGGCCAAGATGGCGGGCTTCGACGGCATCGCGCTGGCCACCCTGCCCCCGGACAAGTGATGCGCGGGACCGAGGCGCTGGTCTGGGGGGGCTCGGCGACGGCGGCGGTGCTGCTGCACGTCCTGTTGTGGAGCGTGCCGGTCACCCTCGAGGCCCGCGACCCGATGGAGTACGTCACCTTCGAGCTCGCCGAGCTGCCTCCGGAGCCAGAACCCGAGCCCGACCCGGAACCGGAGCCAGAACCGGAGCCAGAACCCGAGCCGGAACCCGAGCCGGAGCCGGAGCCCGACCCCATCCCGTCGGTCGAGCCGGAGATCCCGCCGGAGACGCCGCCGCCGCTGGTGACGGGCATCGCGCTTGCGGAGGATCAGCTCGCCGACGACGGCCTGGCGGTCCGGGTCGGCAACACGCTGACCGCGGGCTTCGATTCTGACGTCGAGGATCCGGGTTCGAAGGGCTTTGTCAGCGCGACCACCAAGAACCTGCCGACGCCGGATCGCGGGGCGCGCCTGGTCCGGCCGTGGAAGCCTGCCTACCCCAAGCACCTCGCCCACACCGGCATCGAGGGGGACGTGCGCCTTCGCGTGCTGGTCGAGCGAAACGGCCGGGCGGGAGAGGTCGAGCTGGTGTCCGGAGTGCACCCGGAGCTGGACGCGCTGGCGATCCGCTCCCTGGACCGGTTCCGCTGGCGACCGGCGCGACGGGACGGAGAGGCCGTGCGGACCTGGGTGGTCATCGTCATCCGGTTCACGATCGACGACTGATCCTGTCCGGCTGCACCGAGGGACCGTCACGACATGTCGTTGCTTCGTGACGACATTTCGGTGTGGTCGTTGGGCTGTACGCCGGTTCACACTCGGCGATCCGGTTGGTAGCGTCATTATCACCTTGTCTGGGTTTCGTTGGGGCTGGCACGGATCTTGATAGAGGATGAGTCGTCCGCCGGTCGTGTGCCGGCGCCCGGAAACCACCCAGGAGGTCTCATGAGCCCCAGCCCCCGTCGAACCGTCAGCCTCGTCCTGACCGCACTTGTCGCCCAGGCGTTCGTCGGCTGTCAGCCGGCGGGCAACCCCGGTGCGACGGCCAACACCGACGCCAGCCAAGCCGACGGCAAGACCGCCGTGGCCGAGCGGGACATGTTCGCCAAGGGCGAGGCCAAGCCCAACGAGTTCTGGTGGCCGGAGAAGGTGGATCTGACCCCGCTGCGCAAGAACGAGGCGGCCAACCCCTACGGTGAGGACTTCGACTACGCGGCCGAGTTCAACAAGCTCGATCTCGCGGCGGTCAAGGCGGACATCAAGGCGGCGCTGACCGACTCGCAGGACTGGTGGCCGGCCGACTACGGCAACTACGGGCCGCTCTTCATCCGCATGGCCTGGCACAGCGCGGGCACCTACCGCGAGGGCGACGGCCGCGGCGGCTCGGGCTCGGGCACGATCCGCTTCGCGCCCCTGGGCAGCTGGCCGGACAACGCGAACCTGGACAAGGCGCGCCGGCTGCTGTGGCCGATCAAGAAGAAGTACGGCAACCAGGTCAGCTGGGCCGACCTGATCATCCTCGCCGGCAACATCGCCTATGAGTCCATGGGCCTGAAGACCTTTGGTTTCGCCTTCGGCCGTGAGGACATCTGGCATCCGGAGAA
>CALATR010000279.1 GCA_937891875.1 uncultured Pseudomonadota bacterium
TCGTCGCCGCGGAGGCTGCCGCGCTGGTCCACCTGGCCGGTCACCCCGCCCCGGACGCGCCCGTGCCCGACATCGCCGGCCGCATGCTCAACGTGCTGCACGGCGACGAGGTGCTGGACGCGCTCACAGGAAGTCGGCTCCGACCTCCGTGACCCCGGGCTTGGTCTTGAAGCTCTGCTCCAGACCGCACGCCTGGTGGAACTCCGCGACCGTGGCGCCGCATGCCTTCGTGGACCGGAACCAGATCCGCTGTCCCGACTCGAGCAGGCCGTCCAGGTACACACCTTGGTCCAGCGTCCAGAACTCGACGCGCTTGCCACCGACGTCCTCGCGCATCATGTAGCCGATGACCTCGTCATCCATGGTGATCTCGAAGGCGAAGCGCTTGCCGTTCTTCGGCTCGAGCCAGGCCAGGACGCCAGCCTTCGGGTTCTGGTAGGTCCAGATCTCGAGATCGACCATGGGCTTGCCCTCCCAGCCCGGGTCCGCGGCGTCCATGTAGGCTTCGACGTTGTTGTTGCTCTGCTTGCCCTTCGTGGACCGCTGCAGCGCGAACGACCGGCTCGGGTCCTCACCCGCCTCAGTGGTGAAGAACCAGGTCATGCGTGATGGCTCGTGCCAGACCTGGCCGACCACCACCAGGCCCCCCTTGGTCGCCGGAGTCGGCGGGGTCGGCCGAAGCATGTTGACCATGCCCATGTCCGCGCCGATCACCCCCCCAGAGATGGCGAGATCGAGATCCAGGTCGAGGAGCCAGTCGACGTAGCTGTCGTCCGAGACGACAGTCGTGGTGTAGGTATCGCCAGCGTGGCTGGGAACGGAAAGGAATAGAGCGGTAAGCAGAATCATGCAGTCTCCGTAGTATGGTTTTTCAACCAACATGACATGCGTACGTGTTCAGTACCGAACCCAACCTTCAGACAACTTGCCGACAGGTGGGCGGCTTCGCTGACGCTCAGCTCCGCCTCCGGGCCCGGACCCGGGATGCACCCGGCGTGCCACCGGACGATCCCGTGGCCAGCCCCATTCGTGGCGCGCAGCGGTGTGCGAAGTGTGCGCCCGCCCATCGCGCGCCCATTGCCGCACATCGGCAGGGCGGCTCAGCCCCCGCGTCCCCGCACTCGGAGATCGTACTTGCGAACCAGTCGAGAGAGCACGTAGCGGCTCGACAATCCGAGCTCGCGCCACACGGGCTCCTGCTGGCCTCCGTGGCGGTCCAGCGCGGCCTGGATGAGGTCGGGATCCAAGGACGCCGGATCGACCGGGCCGGCGGGGGCGCGGGGCTGGGTGGGTGCGGCGACAGGCACGTCCTGCACCGCATCCAGGGTGTTTCCCGACGCCTGACTCACCGCCGCCCACAGCAGGCTGCCGAGCTCGCGCACGTGGGTCGCGTAGGGGTGGGTGACCAGCTGGCGCACCAGGGCCAGGGTCACGCGCGGGTGGCCGTCGGCGCTGCCACCGCGAAAGAAGCGAAGGGCCAGCTCCGCATCCTCCCGGGCGATGCCGCGCAGGAGGTGGGTGGCGATGAGGGGGACGTCCTCGACCCGGGCCTGCAGGGGCGGAACCTCCAGGCGGATGCCGAACCGGGCCAGCACGTCGTGCTTGAGGGTGGCGGGGTCGCGGTTGGTGGCGGCGACCAGGCGCAGGTCGGCCGTCCGGGATCGGGCCTCACCCAGGCGGGTGTACTCGCCCGCGTCCAGCACCCGGAGCAGCCGGGCCTGCAGCTCCAGGGAGAGCTCGCCGAACTCGTCCAGGAACAAGGTGGAACCGTCTGCTTCGCCCACCAGCCCCGGGCGGTCGAGCATGCCGGGGTTCGGATAGCCGCGCACGTTGCCGAACAGCTCGGCGTCGGCGAGCGACTCGGGGATGGTGGCCGCGCTGCGGGAGACCAGCGGCTGACGCGCGCGATCCGAGCCGCGGTGTAGTGCCCGCGCGACCAGCTCCTTGCCGCTGCCGGACGGTCCGGTGACCAGCACGTGGGCCTTGCGCCGGGCCACGAAGTCGACCCGCTCGCGCAGGGACCACGCGGTGGGCCCCTCCCCGACCCAGCCGTTGGGGTCGGGCCCGCCGAAGGCATGGCTCGGCGGCCTTCCCTCGAGGCGGCTCGGGCGGCGGGTGACGAGGATGAGGTAGCGGTCCCCGATGCCCAGCAGGTCGCCCGCTGCCAGCGGGGCCGACGTGACGGGGCGGCTGTTGAGGGTGAGCGGGAGGCGCCCGTCGTTGTGGGCCACCCCCGCGCGGATCTGGAGCTGGTGCCGGGAGAGGGTCGGGTCGTTCAGCGGGCCGGTCGCCTCGTGGGTGCGCGGTCGGTGCCGCATCCACGCGCCGTCTCCGCGCCGTCCGATGACCAGGGGATCGTCGGACGAGGGCACGAAGGCCACCTCTCCGACCCGTTCCGGCTCCTCGTGCGCGAAGAGCAGTACCAGGGCCAGCGGTTCCGAAGCGCCCTCCGAGGCCGCTCCGGGGGACCAGCTCGCGGTCGTGCGTTCATGAGTCATACCCACCCGTATAGGCGAAGCGGCCCGCGGCGGCATGTGCGCGATGTGCGCGCCGCCCATCGTCCGCCCACGACGCATGAAATCGATACCGTACTCATCGCGATCGGCAGCTGGTCCCGTTTCTGCTCCACGGAGGGCGCGCACTGCGCACGGTCGCCATGACGGCGGCCGCCCAAGAGGAAGACCATGAACAAGATCATCGCGAGTCTCGCCGTCGCCGTCGCCCTGTCCGCGTGTGGCCCCCAGGCTGTCTCCCCCGAGGAGCAGGCGGTCTACGATTCCGAGGCCATGCAGGCGCGCCTCATCGACGGCTTCGAGACCGACAACGGCGAGCGCATCTCCTTCATCGTGACCGGCTTCGGCGACCAGACCGACGTCATCGTGCGCTCCAACCACAGCGACGACATCAGCAGCGAGATCATGCCGCTGACGACGGTGCAGACGCCGCAGGAGATCTGGGAGAGCTACAGCGACCAGCCGGTGCCCGCCGAGCTCCGCACCCACCACGATCTGGTGATGGAGGCTGTCGACAACGGCCTGATCCTGCTGCCCGAGGCACCGTCGGCCAACTGGTACACCAACTCCGGCCCCTCGTCCGGTCAGGGCAACTGCAGCACGTTCGCCGCCGGCTACACCTGGTCCAACCGCTACGTCTCCCCCACCGTGAGCGGCGACCGCACCGCCAGCCTCTCCGACATGGAGCGGTTCCGCACCGGCGCCTGCAACAAGAGCAACAACGGCCCCTCCGAGCAGCTCGACGTCGTCCTCGAGCGCTGGACCAGCAGCATCTCCGGCTGGGACACGCTGTTCTCCGAGACCCTCGTGCGCGGCGAGGCCGTCGAGTACTCCCGCTCGCTGTACACCTGCAGCTACTACAAGCACCGCCTCGACGTCGCGCCGAGCACCAACTCCACCTACTACCGCTACGCCGGCCAGTGGGCGAACTCGACCTGCGGAACGATCGGCATCGGAATCTGACTCTCGCCCACCGGGGCGCGGCCTGCCCGCCGCGTCCCGGCCCCCGGTCGACTGTCACCCCCCTGTTCCAGGTTGGCACCACGGCCGATCCGTGGCATCGAGGTAGCGATGCTTGTGCTCAACCGTTCCATCCCGACGCTGCTCCTCCTCGCCAGCGCCCTCGCTGCACCCGCCCTCGCCCGGGCCGGCGCGCGCGAAGACGTCCCGGACGACGTCTACCTGCTGGCCCAGCCCGAGCCGGTCGTGCAGTCCATTCGAGCGGCCGGCATCGAGCGCTCGGTGCAGAGCGTCAACTGGTTCATCCGCGGGTTCGCCCGCCAGCGCCTGCAGCAGGTGGCGACCGCCTGCCCGGCCTACCAGATCCTGGTCCGCGACCCGCACTTCGAGGTCATCTGCGACGGTGAGACCGTCTTCGAGTGGCAGCTCGGTCAGACCGGCACCTGGACCACCGAGACCGGCGACGTGGTCGGCGTGACCCTCATCGAGCTGAAGAGCGCGTTCGAGCTGCGCTTCGACGCGGGTGGGGGTCAGGGCAAGACCTTCCACTACGCCTGGGACGACGTCGGCAACCTCACCGTCACCCAGCAGATCACGAGCCCGCGCCTGCCAGTGCCGGTGCGCTACGCCCTGCAGTACCGGGCGGACGGCCTGCCCACGGTGCGCTGATCCCTCAGCCCAGGCGCTGAAAGACCGCGTCCCGGGCCGAGGACCACGCGGGCACCGCCGAGGGCTCGTCGGGGAAGCGCGCGTGCAGGGACTCGACCTTGCGCATCGCCGCGACCACCGGTGCCATGCGCAGGGCGTAGGCGGGAGCGCGCAGGGCGCCGAGCAGCAGCCCGGGAAGCACGCGCGGATCGACCTCGTTGGGCGAGGCCTGGTGCAGTCCATCGCGGACGAGCGCAGGCTGCATGAGCCCCGCGCGCATCAGGACACGCAGGTCCTCCGCGGACAGTCCCGCCGAGTAGCGGGCGAAGACCGCCGAAGATGCCAGGCGCCCCCCGTGCTCCCGCTGCCAGGACACGGTGAAGTCCCAGGCGTCCCCTCCCCCGCCCCAGACCCTGGCCAGGTCGTCGGCCGCATCGAGGCCCGCGGCGATCCCCGAGCCGTGGGCGGCGTAGACCTGACCGGCGGCGTCCCCGAGGCGCACCAGCCCGTCCCGCCCGGGCACCGGCTCCGGCGGGATCAGGGGGATTGCCCGGGATCCTCCCGAGCGGCGCTCCCCGATCCAAGGGTGCTCGGCGACCAGGCGCTCGAGCAGCACCGGGCCCGCAGGGTTGCCCAGGCCGGGGATGCTGCCGGTGAGCACGTGGACCTCGCCCGGGCCGTGATCGTCGGGCAGGTGCACCGCCAGGTTGACGATGCTGAACCCACCCGCGACTCCGGCGAAGCTGACGGTCTCTCCGTCGGCGACGCCCTGCGCCTCGAGCCAGCGGCGCGCCCCCTCCGGATCGGCGAGCTCGCGGTCCTGCTGGGCGGCGACACAGAGCCAGCTGCGATCGGGGCGCTGGGCCAGGGACGGCGCGACGAGGCCGCCGCAGTCCACGACCCGTCGCGCGCGGATCGTCTCCCCGTCGAGCTCGACCACGTGGGCATCCCCGTCACGAGCGAGGCCCCGCACCCGCACCCCGCCGCGCAGCTCGGCCCCGGCCTCGCGGGCGTCGTCCTGCAGTCGGGCGACCAGCCAGGGCATGTCCACGTCCAGCAGCGCGTGATCGCGGACCGTCAGCCGCTGGGGTCCCCAGCCCGCCACCAGGTGGAACGCGGTGCTCCGAATCGCTAGCGGCGCGTCTGGCACCGGGAGATCGTGGGTGCGGAGCGTCGCCTCGGGCACGCCGTTGCGCCAGCGCGCGCCGGCCCGGTCGAGAGGAGCCGCGTCCACCCCCAGCACGCCGATCCCCTGTCGAGCGAGCGCCCGAGCAGCCGCTGCCCCGGTGGTGCCCAGCCCGATGACCATGGTGTCGACCTGCTTCACGCGTCCTCCGGCGGTCGCCGCCGCCCCCACTCGCTCCAGCTTCCGACGTAGAGCGCGGCTCCGGTCAGCCCGGCGCGCTCCATGGCCAGCAGCCCGTGGCAGGCCGTGACCCCGCTGCCGCAAGAGAGCACGGCCTGGCTGGGGTCGGCCCCGTCGAGCACGCCCTCGTACAGCGCCCGCAGCGCGTCTGCGCCCTTGAACCGCCCCCGCGCGTCCAGGTTCTCGGCCAGGGGCAGGCTCACCGCCCCGGGGATGTGGCCCGCGACCGGGTCGATGGGCTCGTGCTCGCCGCGGAAGCGTTCGGCGGATCGCACGTCGATGAGCCTGGAATGCGGATCCTGGCGCAGCTGATCCACACGCTCGAACTCGACGGTCGGCGCCTGCCAGCCAGCCGGGCTCGGGTACGGGTCCAGGCGGGGGGCGCCCTCCCAGCCGCTGGCGAGGGGCAGCCCGGCGTCCTGAGCGCCGGTGAGACCGCCGTCCAGCACGTGCACCGCCTGGTGTCCGACCGCGCGCAGCATCCACCAGGCGCGGGCGGCGGCGTTGGCTCCCCCCTGGTCGTCGTAGATCACGACCCGCGTGGCGGGGCCGATGCCCAGTCGACCGAGGGTGCCGAGCCAGGTCCGCAGGGGGGGCAGCGGGTGCCGCCCGCCGCGCGCGGCGTCGGGGCCGACGGCGGACAGGTCGGTCTCGAGGTCGACGAAGCAGGCGCCAGCCACGTGCTCCGCCTCGTAGCGGGCGCGGCCGGTGGGGCCGGAGCGCGCGTCCAGCCAGCGCACGACGTCCGGCCCGTGCAGGCGGGGATCCTCGGGGGAGATCACCGGGTCGCTCATGGGATGTCGTCCTCCCAGGTGGTCTCGGCGGGCAGCACCGTGAGCGGCAGCTCCAGAGAGAGGGTGTGCTCCGTGCCAGGCGCCTCGCAGGAGAGCGCGTAGGGCACGACCCGGCCGCCGATCCCGTCGGGCACGGAGACGTCGAAGCCCAGCTCGAAGTCGAAGCGGCGCACCGCGTCCGCTCCCACGGCGATCTCGGTGACGACCGGCTCGTACGCGAGCTCGTCCGGGTTGCTCACCGTGCAGGTGGGCGTCTGTGGGGCAGCGGCGAACACCTGCAGGCAGGCCGACTCGCCCATGGTGATGCTCCGCTGCTCGAGGTCGACGACCACGCCCAGCAGGTCGGCCGTCTCTCCGCCTTGCAGGCCGGCGATCAGCGGAACCGTCAGCACCGGACCGACCGGGTCGCGGAACACGTCCTGCCGAGACGCGCTCCGGGTCGACACCAGGAGTGCCCCCAGGTCGAGCGCGCTCTCGGGGGTCGCGGTCAGCTCCACCACCAGGGTCTCGCCGGGATCCAGCGCTGCCACCAGCGCGTCGACCGGCGGGGCGATGTCCGCGCCCACCTGGTAGCTCGCCGACCAGTTCGCCTCCCCCGACGCCGTGCGAACGGTGATCGCCTCGATGCCCAGCGTGCTGTCGCCGTCGTTGCGCAGGGTGATCGCCCCGGTGCCCGTGCTCTCGACGACGCCGAGGTCCAGGGCGTCGGTGTCGGCAGCCAGCCACGCCGTGCCGGGCGGGTTGTCCACCGCGCAGCCAGCGGGGGCGGGGGTTGGGGGCTCGCCTCCGCAGGAGAGGAGCAGCAAGCCAGCAGATGCGAGGAGGCGCGCCATGGGGTCCCGCGGTGGGTTGGAACTTCAGACGAGGCCGCAGATCGTTTACACAAGCCCGGCAGCTTCGCTCTATCGTGCCGTACCGGAGGCTCCATGACCCGCTCGATCTTGCTGCTCTCGCTGCCCCTCGTCCTCTCTGCCTGCGCCAAGGACACCGACGGGGACGGCATCCTCGACAAGGAGGAGGTGAACTACGGCACCGACATCGAGAACCCCGACACCGACGGCGACGGCCTGCTGGACGGCGCCGAGGTGTACGAGCACAGCAGCAACCCCACCCTCGTGGACAGCGACGGCGACGGCTACGAGGACGGCGACGAGGTGAACGAGGGCTCCGACCCCGCCGATGCCGAGTCGGGGATCTACGCGGGCGGCTGGCCCTACCAGCGCGACAAGGACGGCTTCGACGGGCCGTCCGTGGACGATGCCGATCCGCCCGCGGTGGGCGCGCAGTTCCCGCGCCTGCAGGTCATGGACCAGTACGGCGACACCTTTGATCTGTATGACCTCGCCGGCCACGGCAAGCCCGTGCTGATCGACGTCTCCGCCGAGTGGTGCCCGCCCTGCCAGCAGCTCTCCCAGCTGCTCTCCACCGGCGCCGGCGGCATGGCCAGCAGCTGGGGCAACGTCGATGATCGCGTCAACGCCGGCGAGATCTACTGGGTGACCATCATGGGCCAGGACCTCGAGGGCGCCGCGCCCCCGTCCCAGGACGTGCTGCACCGCTGGGACGAGCGCTACCCCAACGAGCACATCCCGGTCGTCGCCACTGACGGCACCTTCAACGACAAGTACGTCGTCGGCGGCTGGCCCACCGTCTACTACCTCGACGAGAACATGATCATCGAGGTCATGCCCAACACCGAGTACCACTGGGGCGCGATGGATCGGGCGAACGGGAACTGAGGCCGCGGGCACGAGGAGGCAGCGCCTCGACGCGCGCTGAGCCCTCCCCTGGCCTCCGATCGCCCCCTCGGCCGCTCCCCGAAGATCTGAAGGGGCGGAAATCTTCCTGCAAGAGGCAGCTCCTGTACGCGGATCGGCGGGCTCCTCCCCTGATTTCCGCCCCACCGCGCAACCGACGGCTCGGAGGCTCCGCGTTCTCGACCCGACAACGCCCGCCGCGTCACGATAGGCGCGGCGCGCGGCGGCGGTTGCTGCCGGTTGTTTGGAGAGAAGATGTTGCGGATCAGCGCGGTGTGCGCCGTCGCTCTAGGTCTACCTGCCGTCGCCTGGGGTCAGGATCAGGACGGCGGCCTCGATGCCCACGGCTTCGTGCTCACCGCCCAGGACGGCGACGTGCGCGATGGCTACGTCCTGCACCGACCGGGCGCCATGGACCGCGGCCAGTGGTTCGTCGGCGGCGTGCTCGAGCTCGCCAACCGCCCCCTGGTGCTCATCGATGCGAGCGCGGATCCCGACGATCCCTCTCGCGAGCCAGCGCTGACGAACGTCCTCGGCCTGAACCTCACCGGCGGAGCGACCCTGCACCCTCGGGTGCGTCTGACCGCCAGCATGCCGCTGTTCTTCACCAGCCGCTCCTTCGGTGAGAACCAGGGCCTGGCCGCCGGCGATCTGCGCCTCGACGCCATGCTCCTCGCCGTGACGCCCGAGGACGAGCTCGGTGTGGGCCTCGGCCTCGTGCCCTGGATCGACCTGCCCACCGGAGCCACCAGCAAGTTCCTCGGTCGGCCCGGCATCGGCGGCGGCGGCGTCGTGGCCATGAGCTACGGCTTCCCCCGTGCCACCGTGACCGCGAACCTGGGCGCCCAGTTCGACCCCGAGGTCGAGGGCCTGCTCAACCTCACCGGCAGCGACGCGCTGATCTCCGGCCTCGGCGCCAACGTGCTCGTCACCGAGCGGGACGCGCTGGGCATCGAGCTGGACGTGCTCTCCCCCTTGCGTGCCAACGACCGCAAGGGTGCGGGCGCCCCGGCCGAGCTGACCGTGTCCTTCCGCCACCGCACCGAGTCAGGACCGTACTTCAACGCCGGCTTTGCGGCCCCGGTCTCCCGCGGTGCCGGCGCTGCCGCCTGGCGCCTCTTCCTCGGCGGCGGCTTCGGCAAGCTCGGCCCGGCGGCCCCCAAGGACAAGGACCTGGACGGCATCACCGACGATCTCGACGCCTGCCCGACCGAGCCCGAGGTGGTCAACGGCTACCGCGACGAGGACGGCTGCCCCGACGGCCTGTCCACCCTGCTGGTCGACGTGACCTGGAACGGCGCCCCCGTCGCCGGCGCCGATCTCATCGTCGAGGCCGCCGACGGCACCCTCACCGAGGCCGCCACCACCGCGCAGAGCTGGAGCGCCGCGGCCACCCCCGACTCCACCTACAAGCTCACCGCGAAGAAGGGCGACTGCCTGGTCGGCGACACCACCGCCCGGGTTGGCGACGGCGAGAGCCGCGCGGCCGTGCCCCTGGTGCTGGTCGCCTCCGCCACGGTCAAGGTCAGCGTGGTCGACAGCTCCGGCAACCCGATCGACGGCGCCCGCCTGGCCTGGGAGACAGACACCCCCGAGTGCCTGCCCGCAGAGCCCCCGGCCCTCACCCGGGGCGCCAGCACCATCGAGCTGGGCCCGGGCAAGCACACCTTCATCGTCTCCGCCCCCAACTACCGCATCGCCGAGCAGGTGGTCGACGTGAACAAGGGTGCGGACGAGGCGCTGGTGTTCGAGCTCGCCCCGACCAAGCTCAAGCTCGAGAAGAGCCGCATCGTCATCCTGGAGAAGGTCCAGTTCGAGACCAACAAGGCGACGATCAAGCCCGAGTCCTTCGAGCTGCTGGACGAGGTCGCCGACATCATCAACCGCAACCCGGGGGCTGGCCGGGTCGAGGTCCAGGGCCACACCGACGATCGCGGCTCTGACAGCTACAACCTCGAACTCTCGCAGCGCCGGGCCGAATCCGTGCGACGCTACCTGGCCGACCACGGCGTCGACAAGGACCGCCTCATCGCGGTCGGCTTCGGAGAGACCAAGCCCATCGCGGACAACGGCACCGCCGCAGGCCGCGCGGAGAACCGCCGCGTCGAGTTCCTGCTCATCGACCAGAAGGACCAGGCCATCGAAGAGCCGGCCCACTGATCGCAACGCATCTTCCTCACTTTCCTCGCGAGCCCACCATGTCTGCAGCAACCCCCTGGCGCCTGTTCCTCCTGGGCCTGCCCGCCCTGGCCCTCATCCCGACCGCCGACGCCGCCCAGTCGGTGCGCACCGGCACCTACATCGAGGTCGACTACGGCAACTCCGGCGGCTGGAACCGGAGCGCGACCAACCGCGGCTACCGCGGGCGCGCCAGCACCTCCGCGCCGTGGGTCGACGCGACCTGGCCGGGCACGCCGTGGCAGAACATCGCATTTGCCTACAGCATCGGCGGCTCCAACTACAGCTACCGGGGCAATGGCGACAGCCAGAACTACACCCGGGTCAGCCAGACCTTCTCCAACTCCGGCGGCTACACCGTGGTCACCGATGTGTGGCGCGGCGTCGGCGTCGAGATCACGAAGACCGAGTTCTGGGACAACAGCTCCCACGCCCTGCGGATCCGCTTCGAGGTCGAGAACACCGGTTCTTCCTCCCTCTCCAACTTCCGGATCGTGCACGCCGCAGACTTCGACCCCGACCAGGGCGGCGCCACCAGCTCGGGCCAGACCTACAACACCCGCGACGACGCGCTGGACCTCGATAGCGACAGTCGCAACGAGTACATCCGCGCCAGCGGCGCCACCAGCGGCTGGACGGTCAGCTACGGCGCCTGCAACCCGACCGCCGGCACCAGCGTCGGCGGCACGGATCCCTGGTCCACCTCCGCCGACCCCTCGCTGTCCGATCCCAACAACGCCAACGCCGACGCCGCCATCCACTGGCGCGAGCGCGTGAGCTCCATCGGCGTCGGCGACA
>CALATR010000280.1 GCA_937891875.1 uncultured Pseudomonadota bacterium
CCTGCTCGAGCACGTGATCGCCGACCTCAGCGCCGAGCCCCTCCCCTCCCCTCCCACCGCTCCCGAGCTGACGGCGCCGACTCGGCTGACCCTGCTGAACCGGGACGGCGAGGCGCGGATCTTCGAGTTTCGAGCCACGGTCTTGCTCGACCCGTCCGGCCGCCTGGACGGCTGGGTCGTCTCCGCGGTCGATCACACGTCCGACGCCCGGGCGCTGGAGGCCATGGCCCAGGCCCGCCACGAGGCCCTGGTCGCCGCGGAGGCCCGCCGACGCCTGCTGGCCACGATGTCCCACAACGTGCGCACGCCCCTGCACGGTGTGCTCGCCGCAGCCCGCCTGCTGGAGACCGACGTCTTCGGTCGTCGCGGCCGCGAGAACCTCGCCGCCCTGCGGACCTGCGCCGAGACGGTGTCGTCGCTCACCCGGACCGTCGTCGACCTGGCCGAGTGGGAGGCCGGCGAGCTCGCCGTCCGCCGCGAACCCACCGACCTGCGCGACATCCTCCGTGCGTGCTCCGACCGGGTCCGCCCGATGGTGTCCGCCGACGTGCACCTGTCCTCGGCCACCTGCGACTCCGTCCCCGACTGGATCCTCGGTGATGGCGCCCGGCTGGGTCAGGCCATCGACGCGCTCCTGTCGAACGCTGCTCGGCACACGTCCTGCGGCTTCGTCGGGGTGCGCGCGTGGGCGGAGGAGGGGCGCCTCGCGATCTGCGTACAGGACAGCGGCGAGGGGATCCCAGCGGACCAGCTCGACCAGGCGACGGCCAGCTTCGAGAAGCTCGCTGACGCAGGCGGTCGCACCCAGGGCTTTGGGCTGGGCCTCGCGCTGGTGCACGCACTGTGCGGCGCGATGGGGGGCTCGCTCGAGCTGTCCTCCACGCCCGGCCAGGGCACGCGGGCGCAGCTGCTGTTGCCGCTTCAGCCCGCGGCAGCGCCCCATTCGACGCCCACCGATGGCCCCTCGGCGCTCGCCGGGCTGCGGGTCCTGATGGTGGACGACCATGTGCTGAATCGCACGCTGGTACGTCGGATGCTGGAGCGCCTGGGGGCGACGGTGCTCGAGGCGGACAGCGGCGAGCAAGCGGTCGACATGACGATCGGCGGTACACCCGAGTCGGTCCACTTCGTCCTCATGGACCTGGAGATGCCTGGCATCGACGGGGTCGAGGCGACGCGGCGGATCCGGCAGCGAGACCCCGACCTGGTGGTGATCGCCTTCACCGCCCAGGCCCGGGAACGAGAGAGGCAGCGATGCATCGACGCAGGCATGGACGGGTTCCTGACGAAGCCGCTGGAGATCCCGGCGCTGGAGCACCTGGTGCAGCGCCTTGTGCCGCGGGCATCGTCGCCCAGCCGGACGACCAGCGCGGCCTGATCCTCCGGATGCTCGGTCCCCCGCGGACCGAGTGCCTGGAGCACATCGCGAAGGAGGTGGCCCGGCACCGGCCGACCCACCTGGTCATCGACCTGGGACCCTGGCCATTCACGCCCGATCCGGGCATGCTCACCGCCCTGTCCGAGGTGCATCGCGGCTGGGTGATTCGGGGTTTCAAGGTCGGCTATTCCGCGACTCGACCCGCCAGCCGGGGCGCGGCCGTCGTGGTCATGCACCGCGCCGATGACATGGACGGCATCGTCGCCGCCACCGCCGAGCAGGCCATGGACGCCCTGCGCAAGGGGCTTCGCCGGGTGCCCGATCCGCTGACGCGCCTGGGAGCGGGCAAGGTGCAGCCGAAGAACCGGCCCAGTACCCTCGCCACCCAGGTCGTCACCCAGGGGATCACCTGGATCACGAAGGCGCGGACCGGCATGGAGTCGCCGTTCGCAGAGCACCTGGTCCGAACGTACGGGATCACCGGGGTCGCCGGCGCGCTCGGCCCCGCGCTGGAGGGTGCCATCGGCCGCCTGGAGGCCACCCTCGGTCCGTTCGAGTCCCAGCTGGTGCTGTCCGTCATCGCCACGTTCAACGGCTGCAGCTTCTGCGGTCCCGGCCACCTGTACACGGCGAACCTCCTGTACTTCGAGGAGACCGGCGAGCTGCTGCCCCTGGACGAGGAGGCGGTGACCACGTGGACCCAGCAGGTGGACCACGCGATCCTGGACACCTACCGCGAGCGCCTGACCGACCGGCAGTGGCACCCGGTGCTGGACCTGATCGAGCGCGCCTACGCCCTGCGCGACCCCGACGAGCCGGTCGAAGGCGAGCTGGATCGGGTGCTGCGCGAGGCGATCGACGCCTGGGCCCTCATCAACGAGTGCTCCCTCCAGCTCGCCGAGAACCCGCTCGTGCCCATGCACCCCAGGGTCGCACGAGCACGCAGGTTGCAGGCGGCGTACCGCGAGGCGCGAGAGGCGCACCGGGAACGGCGAGCGGCGTAGGTCAGAGACCACCACCACGCCGCTGCACGTAGCCGCCCTGCGGGATCCGCGTTCGGGCAGTCGACCCGCACTCGGGCAGGGCCTGCAGGTGCACCGCGTCGTGCTCGTGCAGGAACTCCAGCTACTTGCTGGCCGGCTGACGCTCACGCACGGCGCCGAAGACCCGGCCAGGAACCTGGATTCTGGCGCCAAACCCGACCGCGACGCCGCCGACGGCGCCCATGGCCGAGCCGACGATGAGGGCGGCGTAGCTCGCCTCCGCAAAGGTCGCGCCCAGCAGGAGGCCCGCCGCGACCGCCACCGGCCAGGCCACCGGGGTGAGCACCGTCGCGGCTGCGATCGCCCCCCAGCCCTTGCTCCCAGGACCTCCGACCCGCGACACGAGCGACCCGGCGAGGGCGAGGAGCACGAACCCGCCGGTCCCGATCCAGCAGGCGGCCACGCCGACTCGGGCCAGAGAGTCCGTGGCCAGGGTCGAACCCGCGGCGATCCAGCCGACCGCAGCGAGCGCGCCGAAGACCACGAAGGCGATCGGCAGGCGCAGGTTGCGCTGGACGGCGTTCAACGCCGCGGGAAGCAGCGCCAGCGCCGCGAGGGTGGGCACCGCGGCGGCAGCCCCACCGAGCGCGGTCATCCGATCGGCGCTGCCGCGGACGAAGCCGAGCGCATCGAGCCCGTACGGTGCGAACAGACCCTCGTGCAGCATGACGAGGGCGCCGACGGCAGCGAGCACGATGACCACCGGGGAACGGCCGGCGGGGGGCTCGCTCTTGCGCGTCGGGATCTCGGCCGGACCGAACGTCGCCAGCCACCACGCCATGACCGCGATGGTCTGCAGCAGGACAAAACCGGTGGTCGCGAGGTTGATGTGCTCGTGATCCAGGGGGAGCAGCCAGTAGAACACC
This sequence comes from uncultured Pseudomonadota bacterium, assembly GCA_937891875.1. Lineage (GTDB taxonomy): Bacteria > Myxococcota_A > UBA796 > UBA796 > REDI01. The sequence goes on from CALATR010000280.1 coordinate 3,288, forward strand.
ACCCAGTCCACGCGCAGCATCGGCGCGGTCCCGAGGGCCGCGAACACCAGGGCCATCCAGACCATGTGCGAGCGGTAGTCCCGCCCCTTCACGGCCAGGACGGCCTGGGACAAGAGCCCCAGGGTGAGCAGGGCCAGGGCCCACAGCGCCAGCCAGAAGCCGCCACCCGACGCGGTGATCGCCATGGGCGTGGAAGCCAGGTAGGCCATGGCGCCGACCATCGACGTGGCGGTCGCGACCCACACCACCAGGCCGCCGATGCGGTGCAGTCGGGGGAACCGGCGGCGCATGCCCGGGACGAACTGCAGCGCGCCGAGGCCGAGGGCGGTACCGCCCAGCGCCATGTGCACGAGCATCTTCACGGCTTCGGTGACGTAGTGCTCGTTCGCGTAGCGCAGCGATCCCTCGCCGAAGATGTAGGCGGACGAGGTCAGCGACGACGTGACCGTGGCCGCGAGCTCATGCCGGGGACTGAACAGCGAGAGCCCGTGTTCCATCGCCAGGAGCCCGAACACCACGGTGGTGACGAGCACGGTGACGAGTCCAGCTCCAGCGACGACGTTTCGAACGGTGGTGTCGGTCATGGTCCCGCCTGTGAGACCGCAGGATACATCGATTCCAACGCGGACTTGCACCAGATGATGCTGATCTCGGACCGGCTGCCGGACGAGCCCCCGGCTCACCGCCCCGGCGGCCCCAGCACCACGATCACCGACGGCATCAACGGGTAGGACGGCAGGCGCTCGCACTCCCGTTCACCACACCCCAGGTTGGGGACGGAGACCAGCTGGTGCGCCCAGGCTGCGGGTCCCCGGACATCGGCATCCGGCAGGAGTGACTGGACCTTGCTGGCCACTGCGCGCTCTGCGTACACCGTCGATCGGGCAGGGCGCGCAGCCGTCGGCCGGATGACCTCCACCCAGATGGCGTTCGCCCCCATCTTCTCTGCCAGCGCCGCGGCCCGGGGGTCGTCAGCCGATGGCGCGAGAACGACACCCCACGGCCCCTCCGGCCAGCGCACCACGGAGCCATCCTCTGAAATGAACGTGACCTGGTCCGAAGGATGCGCGGACGCCGGGCCTCGAAAACCTCCTTTCATCATGCGATCTTCGACATACGCGACGGAGGTTGTGGTCGGGCTCCAATAGACCGCCGAGCTCAGGGTCTCCCATGGCCCGTTCCAGCCGCCCAGCACCTCCGGCACCGGCTCCTTCACCGTTCGCTCTCCGAAGTCCGCGACCAGCACACAGTCCGAGCGACAGAACGAGCTGTTCGCCTCGCTCGTCTCGTCCCAACGCAGGACCGACGACACGGTGCCAGTGAACTCGGGATCGACCACGCCATCGACCTCCATGCGGACCTCGTGCCCCGCCAGCCGGGTCCGCGTCGACCGGACCAGCCCCAGCGGCTTGGCCTCCTCCTTGGACACCCGACGGATCAGCCGCCGCTTCGGATCGATGAGGATCACCTCACCCCCGTCGACCTCGACCCCGAACCACACGCCGCTGGCCGACCAGCCGGCCACGCCGGAGAAGTCGTGCGGCCGGCTGCTCCGCGCATCCACCGCGGCCTCGGGCAGCGAGCGCCCGGCGAGCGCTCGCGCATAGGCGTAGTCCCAGTAGTCGGGGCCATCCAACGGACCGACAACCCGCTCCACCGCCCCCAGGTAGGCCAGCACCTCATCCCGCGAGCTGGTGAAGTCTGGGGCAAACCTGACGACCATCTCGATTGACGCCCGCTCCTCAGCGGTGAACGCCGAGCCGGCGGGGCGCTCCTCCAGCCACTGGCCGTAGTCGCGGTTGCGCTCGTCCTCGTCGAACACGACGTCGATCAACTGGGCGCGCTCAAACCAGTTGGCGAGCCACGCTGTCTTGAACGGGTGGCCGACGGCGGCGAAGGGCACGTTCTTGGCGATGACCCAGGCGTAGGGGCGACACCCGGAGAGCTCCACCGCCGTCAGTCCGCGCTCGTGCACATAGTCCTGGTAGAACCCCTTCCCCCAGCCCTCCGCGATCACACACGGGCCATCCGGCGAGAGCACAGCGGGTGCCTGGGCTGGCGGCATGTCATCGGCAGCGGTGGCGAGAGCGGCGAGCAGGAGCAGCGTCACGGTAGGATCCCCCCATGAGGTGTTGGCCTACGATAGCGCTGCTGGCGTGCTCCCCCGCAACAAGAACCGGGAATTCCACCGAATCCGGCGGTTCGGTCCCATCCGTCGTCCACACAGGGCCCGTCGAGGATGGTGCTGCCGCCTGCGAAGGATGCCACGAGACGATCACAGCGTCCTGGCGCACGTCTCGCCACGCCGTCAGCGCCGGGAACCCCATCTTCGCGGCATCGCTGGAGGGCTCCCCCTGGCGCGGCTGGTGCGTGAGCTGCCACGACCCTCGCGGAGCGGATCGCGGCATCGACTGCCGCACATGCCATGCGACCCCGTCATCCGATGCACTGCTCACTTCGGGCACCCCGAGCGCCTACGCCCTCGCCGAGCACGCGCTCGAGACCGACCCGGACTTCGGCAGATCGACGCTGTGCGCCAGCTGCCATGAGTTCAAGCTCCCCGCAAGGCACCCGGGCTTCAGCGATGGGCTCGTCCAGGACACCGTCTCTGACTGGTCCACGACCGCCGCGGCCCAACGCGGCCAGCACTGCCAGGACTGCCACATGAAGGCGGGCGATCACGGCTTTCCCGGCGCCCATTCCGAGGACTTCGTCCGGGGCGCCATCGACGTGGAGGTGACGCGGAAGGGGAAGACCCTGGTCTTCCAGCTGCGCCCCGTAGATGCAGGTCATGCCGTTCCGACGGGAGATCCGTTCCGGCGTCTGGAGCTGGCCGTGTGGGCGAGCCCCGAGCGCATGCTCGAGGGGCGCTGGCTCGCCAAGACCCACCAGCCCGTGCCCTGGCGACTCATCCGCGACGACACCCTGCCCGCGGACGGCAGGCGGGAGGTCGTGTTCGACGATATCGCCGACGAGGCCGTGTTCTGGACGCTCGACTACCGCTACGGCGACCAGCGGCTCGAGCACCGCCTCGCCGATGACGACGTGGGCTACCGCCTGTTTACCGGCGGGGTCCCGCCAAAGGACGCGGACCTGTCCTCGGACTGAGCACAGGCGATGGCCTCACGCGGACTGGGCTCCGCCGCCCCAGCACCCTAGCTCGCCTCCTTCTTGTTCTTGTCGTACCAGTCCAGGTACTCGTCGATCCCGCCGCCGTAGTCGATGAGGTGGCCGGGCTCGTCGAAGGCCCAGATGCGGGTGGCCTTGCTGGCCAGGTCGCGGTCATGGGTGACGTAGAAGATCGTGCCGTCGTAGGCCTCGATCGCCTCACCCAGCGCCGAGATGCTCTCGAGGTCGAGGTGGTTCGTGGGCTCGTCGAGCAGCAGCGTGTTGTAGCCCATGAGGATCAGCTTGCTCATCATGAGCCGGGCGCACTCGCCGCCGGAGAGGGTGCCGGTCGGCTTCTTGCCGTCCTCGCCGGAGAAGAGCATGCGGCCGAGGATGGCGCGGACCTGCTCCTGGCCGACCTGGGGGCGGTGGTCGAAGAGCCACTCGAAGACGGTGCTGCCCTCGCCGATGTCCTCGCGCTGCTCCTGCTTGTACCAGCCGATGTTGACGTTGTGCCCCCAGCGGACCTCGCCGGAGCTCGCCTCCAGCACGTCCTTGCGGGGGAAGTCGCCAGCGGTGCGGTCGGCGAGGAGCAGCTTGAGCAAGGTCGTCTTGCCGATGCCGTTCTTGCCGAGGATGGCGACCTTGTCGCCGCGGGACACGTGGGTGTGGAAGTTGGTGAGGATGTTCGGCGTGCCGTCGGGGTAGCCGAAGGACAGCTCGCTCACTTCCAGGACGTCGCGGCCGCTGGGCTCGTCCACCTCGAAGCGGATGAAGGGGCGGCGGATGTTGCTGCGCTTGACCTCGTCCGGGCGCAGCTTCTCGATCTGCTTGGACCGCGACCGCGTCTGGGACGCCCGGGTGCCCGCGCCGAACTTGGCGATGAACTCCTGGAGCTGGGCGATCTTCTTTTCCTTGCTGACCTTGTCCTTCTCCTGGCGACCCCGGATCTGCGCCTTCTGCCGGACCATGTCGTCATAGTTGCCCGGGTAGGTGATGATCGTCTGGTAGTCGATGTCGGCAATCTGGTCGCACACGGCGTTGAGGAAGCGCCGATCGTGGCTGATGACGACCAGCACGCCGGTGTAGTCGATGAGGAAGTCCTCGAGCCAGCGGATGGAGTCCAGGTCGAGGTGGTTGGTGGGCTCGTCGAGGAGCAGGGCGTCGGGCTTGCCGAAGAGCGCCTGGGCCAGCAGGACCCGCAGCTTGAGGCCGCCCTGGAGCTCGGCCATGGAGCGGGACTGATCCTCCTCCTCGATGCCCAGGCCGGCGAGCAGCTGGGCCGCGTCCGCCTCGGCGGTGTAGCCGTCCTCCTCGGCAACGATCATCTCGAGCTCGCCGAGCTTGTCGTACTCCTCGTCCGAGAGTCCGCCTTCATCCTCGTCCTTCTTGTAGAGGACGGCCTTCTCCTTCTCGGCGTCGTACAGGCGGCGGTTGCCCATGATGACGGTGTCGATGGCGGTGTGCTCGTCGAAGGCGGCGTGATCCTGGCGCAGCCACGCGGTGCGCTCGGGCAGGCTGACGTGGCCGGAGTCCGCGGGCTCCACGCCGATGAGCAGCTTCATGAAGGTGGACTTGCCGCAGCCGTTGGGACCCGTGAGGCCGTAGTTGTGCCCGGGCGCGAACGACACGTCGACGTTCTCGAAGAGCATGCGGCCGCCGAAGCCCTTGGACACGTCGGAGACGGTGATCATGGCTGGCTCCTGGGAGGGGGTTGGGGCACGCGGGTTAGCGCGGGCACCGCGGTCCATCCAGTGAGCGGCAGCCAAGGTCACGGGGACGGCACGCATGGCACGGCGCGTTACGCCGCGGACGCCCCGGGGAGGCTGTTCCCCGGCCCGGAGGACCCATGCGAAACGCCATCGTCCTGCTCACCGTCCTCGCCGCCGGCTGCGGTGGCTCCAGCCCCGTCGACATGGCCGTCAAGGCTGCCGACAAGGCCTGCGCCTGCACGGAGTACGGCTGCGCCAAGGGCGTGGTCTCCGAGTTCAACAAGTACAGCCTGCAGAACGCGGATCAGGTCAAGGCGCTCGCGGGCGAGGACAAGGAGAAGTACTCCGCCGCCGTCGACCGCATGAGCACCTGCCGGGACAAGCTCAAGCAGTAGGGTCGGATCGCACGGTCAAGCGATGCTGACCTCGTCCCGGAGCGGGGCGAGGAGTCCGGCGGCCTCGGGGCCGACCAGGCCGAAGCAGTCGGCGAGCAGCTCGACCATGCGGTCGACGTTCTCCTCCTGGGCCTCGATGCGCAGGCGGGCCAGGCGGCCCAGCGCACGGTTCCGCTCGCGGCGGTAGCGGGCCAGGAAGTGCAGGGTGCAGTGGTAGGCCCGCTCCTCCTCGAGTCCGAGGAGCACGGCGAGACAGTCGGCTGCATCGAGCAGCTCCCGGGCCTGGACGTGTGCGGCGAAGGCCTGGAGGCTGGCGACGGGTGCGGGCTCGACTTCCGGCAGTGGCGCGCCTGGGAAGAGGAGCACGTTGGCGGGTAGCGAGTCGGACGACATGGGGGGCTCCATGACGCGGTCTGCGTTTGGGGGGATGACCGAGGCATCGGAGCGCGGGGCTCGGAGCGTGACCCCTCATGAAGACCGGCGACAGATCCGTCTGCAGGAGCAGCCCTCCTCCCCCAAGGAGCTCCATGCGCCCCCACGCCTTGTTGCCCGTGGCCCTGCTCGCCGCCGCCTGCGCCTCCCCCGTCGAGAGCGACTGGCTCGTCGACGCTGACACCCAGGCACCGCTGCTGTCCGACGCCATGCGCGGCCGCACCGCCCGGGTCGTGACCCCCTTCGTGCCCGGCGCCGGCACCCCCGCCGCCTATGACACGGACGAGCTCCGCACCCTCGCGCTCTTCGACGATCTCGTCATCACCGCGCGCCTCGACCAGCTGACCCAGCCGGGTGGAAACACGGTCTGGACCGGACATGTCGACGGATGGCCCGACCACGAGGTCGTCATCACCCAGACCCGCGCGGGCTGGGTCTCCGGCATCGTGCGCGCCCCCGAGGCGACCGTGCGCATCCGCCCCCTGGGCCGGGGTGAGGTCGTCATCGAGGAGGTCGGCACCCGCCTCGGCGACGTCGATCTCGACCCGCGGCTCCCCCTCGACCTGCCCGCCTACGACCTGCCGCCGGTCGTGCCCGAGGAGAGCCCGCCGGTCATCGACGTGCTCATCGCCGCGACCGCGCTGACCGGCTCCACCCTCGGCGGCGAGGAGGGCCTGCTCACCGCCGCCGAGGGCCTCGTCGCCCAGGCCAACAAAGGCTACGCCGACTCCGGCCTGACCACCCGCCTGCGCCTCGCCGGCGTGCACGTGAGCACCTGGGACGAGGACGGCTTCGCCTGGGCTGA
>CALATR010000281.1 GCA_937891875.1 uncultured Pseudomonadota bacterium
CCCCGGCGGGAGCCGCTCCTCCGCACCAGCGAGCACGACCACGGGGGGCAGGACGAGAGGGGGTGCATCCTGCCGCGTGGAAGTCCAACCCCTCACGTCCTGACCCCGTGAGTCCAACCGCTGGGCCACCGACGCGCTCGACGCCCGCTACTACGAGATCTACGCGCCTGAGGTGGATGCAGCGGCAGAGCGATGGTCCCGCCACTCCATCCTCCGTGGCCCTCCGCGCCTTCGTGTCTCCGTGGTGGGGGGAAACAACGACGCGCGCCCTTCCCAGACCCCGCCTCCTCACTGCCTTTCCAGCCGCTCCCTCCTCACTCCACATCCGAATAGAACGCCACCCCCCGCACATCCTCGTCGATCCTCAACGGCGACCCCACGCTCGGCATCGCCCGCTGCTCGCACGCCTTCCTCGGACACGCCCGGCAGCTGACCCCGATCTCGACGTGGCGGCTCTCGTCGGAGAGATCCACCCCGTCGGCGTACACGAGGGCGGAGGCGTGTTCCACCTGGCAGCCGAGACCGATGGCGTGCACGGTGTGAAACGCCCGCCAGCCGCGGTCGCCCTTGTCCAGGGTGCGAGCGAGGCAGAAGAAGTTCGTTCCATCCGGCATCGTGCTCACCTGGGTCCGGATCTGGCCGGGGGTCAGCAGCGCGCGGAAGACGTTCCAGCGGGGGCAGGCGCCGCTGTAGCGGGCGAAGCGGATGCCGGACGCGCTGAAGCGCTTGGAGATGTTGCCGGCGATGTCGATGCGGATGAGGTGAAAGGGCACACCCTCGCGGCCGGGGCGGCGCAGGGTGGTGAGCCGATGGCAGACCTGCTCGAAGCTGACGCGGAAGCGGTGGCCGACCAGCTCGATGTCGTAGCGGTTGTCCTTGACCGCCTGCAGGAAGGGCTCGTAGGGCATGAGCACGGCGGCGGCGAAGTAGTTGCACAGGGCGACCCGGGCGAGGCGGCGTGACTCCTCCCGGGTGAGCAGCGGATCGTCGACCAGGTCGTCCAGGACGTCGGACTGGGTGAGCAGGCCCAGGGTGTGGGCCAGCTGGAAGTTGCGCGAGCGCGGCCGCAGGAGCTCGCTCACCTCGACGACCTTGGCCGCACGGTCGATGCGGCGCACCCGGCCCTCGCTGGCGGCGGCGCTGACGAAGCGGACCTCGTAGCCGAGCTCGCCCTCGAGCAAGGAGACCAGCCCCTCCTGCATGCGGTGGGGATCGAGGCGGGCGCGGGCGGACAGCCCCTCCGCAGCGGCCTCCAGCTCGTCGAAGTAGTTGCCTCGAACCTGGAAGAAGTCTCCGACCTCCTCCGACGCGGGCGCCCGGTGGCCCACGCCCGCCTGCCCGTCGCTGTCGGCGGCGAGGTCCTGGGCCCGGCGGCGGCTGGCGAGCAGGGCGTCGTACAGGGTGCGCACGGCGCGGGCGACGTTGGGGTGGTGGTCGACGACCTCGTCCACGTCGCCACGGGTGAGGCCCGCCTCGTCGAAGATCTCGTCGCCGAACACCTCCATCAGGTCCGCGTGCACCTGGGCGGTGTCATCGGCGATGAACGCGTCCAGGTCCAGGTCGAAGAGGCGCGCGACCTTCAGCAGCAGGCCCGCGGGCAGGGGCCTGCGGTTGTGCTCGATGAGGTTCAGGTAGCTGGCGCTGATGCCCAGCTGCTCGGCCAGGCGGGCCTGGGTGATGCGGTGCTCCTTGCGAATGGAGCGGACCTTGGCCCCGAGCGCCGTCGCCTCCATGGACTCTCCTGCTTGTAAAGTCTTCACAGTGGATCCGAGATTGGCTGTAAACCGGATGATCGCTCGACCCGGTTTCGTTGACCATCCGGTCTGGAAGCGACATATCACAGACACACAGTCCGAGCGAACCACCGGGAGCGAGCATGGCAATCGTAAAGATTGACGGACCCCAGATCCCACGCGGCGAGGAGATCCTGACCCCCGACGCCCTGGCCTTCCTCGCAGAGCTCCACGAGCGCTTCGACGACCGCCGCCTGGGGCTCATGGAAGCCCGGCTCTTCCGCGGCTGCCCGCCCGACTTCCTGCCCGGCACCCGCAGCATCCGCGAGGGCGAGTGGACGGTCTGCCCCGCCCCCGCCGACCTGCAGGATCGCCGGGTCGAGATCACGGGCCCGCCCAGCCGAAAGATGCTGATCAACGCCATGAACTCGGGGGCCACCCACTACATGGCCGACCTCGAGGACGCGACCTCGCCCACCTGGTTCAACCTCGTCGACGGCCAGGTCAACCTCAAGGACGCCGTCCGCCGGGACGTCACCTACGACGACCCCCGCACCGGCAAGCACTACGCCCTGGATGCCGTCACCGCGACCCTGATGGTGCGCCCCCGCGGCTGGCACCTCGACGAGCGCCACGTCACCGTCGAGGGCCGCGCCATGTCCGCCAGCCTGGTCGACTTCGGCCTCTACATGTTCCACAACGCGGTCGAGACTCGCGAGCGCGGCACCGGCGTCTACCTCTACCTGCCCAAGCTGGAGCACCACGAAGAAGCGGCCCTGTGGGAGGACGTCTTCGTCTTCGCCGAGGACCGCCTGGGCGTGCCCCGCGGCACCATCCGCGCGACCGTGCTCATCGAGACCCTGCGCGCCGCCTTCCAGCTCGACGAGATCCTGTACGCCCTGCGCGAGCACGTGGTCGGGCTCAACTGCGGGCGTTGGGACTACATCTTCAGCACGATCAAGAACATGAGCGACAAGGTCCTGCCCGACCGCTCGCAGATCGGCATGACCGCACCCTTCATGGAGGCGTACACCAAGCGGGTCATCCAGGTCTGCCACCGGCGCGGCGCCCACGCGATGGGCGGCATGGCGGCCCAGATCCCGCTCAAGGACCCTGTCGCCAACGAGGCGGCGCTCGCCAAGGTCCGCCAGGACAAGCTCCGCGAGGTGCGCAACGGCCACGACGGCACCTGGGTCGCCCACCCCGGCCTGGTGCCGCTCGCCCGCGAGGTCTTCGACCGGTACATGCCCGGTCCCAACCAGATCCGCTGCCAGCGCGACGACGGCGTCGGCCGGGCGGACCTGCTGAGTGTCTCCGACGGCACCCGCACCCTCGCCGGGGTGCGCCAGAACGTCCAGGTGGGCGTGCGCTACCTCGAGGCCTGGCTGCGCGGACAGGGCTGCGTGCCCCTCTTCGGCCTGATGGAAGACGCCGCCACCGCGGAGATCTCCCGGACCCAGCTGTGGCAGTGGGAGCGCCACGGGGCCCGGCTGGACAACGGCACCGTCGTTACCGCCGCCCTCATCGACGCCGAGATCGACGCGCTGCTGATGACCGACGAGGCCGGCGCCGACGGCCGCCGCTTCGAGGAGGCCGCCGCGCTGTTCCGCACGCTCGTGCACAGCGAGCGCCTCGAGCCCTTCCTCACCGTCCCCGCCTACGAGCAGCTGCTCACCCTGGAGGCAGAATGACCACCGACCGATTCGCCGGCATCGAACGCCCCTACTCCGAAGCCGAGGTGCTCCGCCTGCGCGGCAGCGTGCGCATCGAGCACACCCTGGCCCGCCGCGGCGCCGAGCGCCTGTGGAGGTCCATGGACCAGCTGCCCTACGTCAACGCCCTGGGTGCACTGACCGGCAACCAGGCCGTGCAGCAGGTGCGCGCCGGGCTGCAGGCCATCTACCTGTCCGGCTGGCAGGTCGCGGCCGACGCCAACCTGGCTGGCCACATGTACCCCGACCAGTCGCTCTACCCGGTCAACAGCGTGCCCAACGTCGTGCGGCGCATCAACAACGCCCTGCAGCGCGCCGATCAGGTCGAGTCCGCCGAGGGCCACGTCACCCGCGACTGGATGGCGCCCATCGTGGCCGACGCCGAGGCCGGCTTTGGCGGCGCACTCAACGCGTACGAGCTGATGAAGTCGATGATCGAGGCCGGCGCGGCGGGCGTGCACTTCGAGGACCAGCTGGCCAGCGAGAAGAAGTGCGGACACCTCGGCGGCAAGGTGCTCGTGCCCACCTCCCAGTTCGTCAACACCCTGGTCGCCGCGCGCCTGGCCGCCGACGTGCTCGACGTGCCCACCGTGCTCATCGCCCGCACCGACGCCAACAGCGCCCGGCTCATGACCAGCGACATCGACGAGCGCGACCGCCCGTTCCTCACCGGCGAGCGCACCGACGAGGGCTTCTTCCGCATCACCGGCGGCCTGGACATGGCCATCGCCCGCGGCCTCGCCTACGCCCCCTACGCCGACCTCATCTGGTGCGAGACCAGCCACCCCGACCTCGACGAGGCCCGCCGCTTCGCCGAGGCCATCCACGCCGCCTACCCGGGCAAGAAGCTCGCCTACAACTGCTCGCCCAGCTTCAACTGGCGCAAGTACCTGGACGACGCCACCATCGCGACCTTCCAGCGCGAGCTGGGCGCCATGGGCTACGCCTTCCAGTTCGTCACCCTCGCCGGCTTCCACGCGCTCAACCACAGCATGTTCGAGCTCGCCGCCGGCTACCGCGACCGCGGCATGAGCGCGTACGCCGAGCTTCAGACGGCCGAGTTCGACAGCGAGGCCAAGGGCTACACGGCGACCAGGCACCAGCGCGAGGTGGGCACCGGCTACTTCGACGCAGTGAAGAACGCGATCACCACAGGGCAGGCCGCGACGCTCGCGCTGGAGGGGAGCACCGAGGAGGAGCAGTTCGAGGTGGCTGTGTAGAGGGGAGTCACTCGGGGCATTCGCCGCCGACGGAGTCGCTTGTCCGCGCGTCCGCGCTCACCACGGAGAAGCGGAGTCGCGGAGGTCTGACGGAGGAGGATGCTCTCCGTCAGTCCTCCGGCCCTCTGCTTCTCCGTGGTGAAAGCCGGCGTACGAAGTCCCGAAACAGGTCGTCCCAGGCAACCAGCCCCTACGATCGGAGGCCGCCACGATCCCCTCATCCCAAGGATCGCGGCGGCGGATTCTCCTTCGACCTTCGAGCTTCAGTACCCGCCGTAGCTGTACCCTCCGCGGCTCCCGCTCGATCGACGCGGCTTCCACGCCTCCTTCTCGGGCTCCGGCTCGATCGTGAACTCGACCTCGGGCTCGGGCACGACCTCGGGCTCGATCACCACCACGGGCTCGATCTCGGGCTCGACCTCGACCACGGCGGGGGCTTCGCGCTGCACCTGGTCGCTGGCCTTGACGACCCGGCGCACGGGGCGGCGTACCGGACGGCGCTCGATCTTGCGCTCGGTGCGCTGGGCGAAGACGCCGGGGTCCTCGTCGATGGGCTCGGCGACCTCCTCGATGGTGATGTCGTCGGCGTCGGCGTCGAGCACCACGACCACGTCGCGCTCGCCGTACTCGTAGACGGCGTCCTGGTCCATGGCGGGCATGGCGAAGGCAGCCAGGCCCAGGGCGACGGCGCCGAGACCGGTGCACACGACGGCCACACCCGCGGCGGCGAGGCCGGCGGCGTAGGTCCAGCCGCGACGGCGACGGAACGGGCCGGCGTGGTCTGCGGGCGGGGGTGCGGACACGACGACGGGCTGCTCGACGGAGGCCTCGGCGGCGGCTTCCTCGGCCGCCTCCTCCCGCATCGCCGACGCGGGGCTGGTGTTGACCCAGGTCGTCTCCTTGAACAGGACCACCTCGGCGTCCGAGCGCGGCCCGGGCTGGGTCGCGGCGAGCGCGCGGGTCACCTCGCCGAGGTCGCGCAGGCGCTGCTCGGGATCGGGGTGGGTCATGCCGCGCACCAGCTGGCGGATCTCGTCGGGGACCAGCACGCCCGGGTCGAGGGGCTCGCTCTGGACCTTGAGCCCGACCACCTGGAAGAGACGCTGCCCGTCGGACATGTCGCCGTCGATCCAGAAGGCGTGGCGACCGGTCAGCGCCTCCCAGAGCACCACCCCCAGGGCGTAGATGTCGCCCAGGGCGAGCTCGGGGTTCTGGCCCCGGAAGACCTCGGGGGCCATGTAGGCGGCGGTGCCAGGCACCATGCCGTCGGTCGTGAGCCGGGTGCGGTCCTTGGCAACGGCGATGCCGAAGTCGACCAGCACGGGCGGCCCGCTCTCCCGCAGCATGATGTTGGCGGGCTTGAGGTCGCGGTGGTGCACCCCGCGGCCGTGGGCGAAGGCGAGCGCGTCGGCGATGGGGGCGAAGATCCGGCGGACCTCCTCCATCGGCATCGGCCCCTTCTTCATGTGCTGCTCGAGGTCGCCTCCGTCGATCAGCTCCATGCCCATGTAGAGCAGCCCGCGGTCCCGATCGACGCCGCCCGACCGCACCGAGACGATGCTCGGGTGGTTGAGGGCTGCGACGGTCCGCATCTCGTCCACGAAGCGCCGCTCGAAGTCGCCGAGTCCGTGGGACTTCACGACCTTGACCGCCGCCTGCACGTCCTCGGAGAGCTGCGAGTGGCACAGGAACACGGTGCCCATGCCGCCCTCACCGAGCGGCTCCACGACCACCCAATCTCCGAGCATTTCACCTGCTGCCAGCATCGCGTCCTCCAGTCCTGCGGGCCGCGCATCGGCCACACACCTCCAATGACGCGCTGCAGGGAAGAACCTGGCCTAATCGGGCTTAGTCCCGACCGAATCGGGGGCGGATCTGGAGATTTGTCGGCATTTGCGGCTGAACATCAACGCTCGCGCCTGGTCGAGGGCTGGGCGGGCACGTCGCGGCGCTCGGACAGGCAGGACCAGAAGATGGGCACCTGAGGCTCGTCGGCGCGGACGGAGCGCAGGGCGACGATCGCGAGGGAGGGCTCGATGGTCTGGGCGATGTCGGCGAGCGAGCGGCGCGGCGGGCCCCCGTCCCGCGGAGGACCCTCGGTGCTGCCGATGAGGGAGAGCCAGCGGCCACCGACCCGGAGCGCACCGGCGACCGACCGGGCGAAGTGGGCGCGCGCGGCCGGCGGATCGAAGACGTGCCAGCAGCCGCGGTCGAACACCGCGTCGAACGGTCCCTCGGGCAGGGGCTCGCGAAGCACGTCGAGCACGCGGTAGTCGACGTCGCCGCCCTGTGCGCGGGCACGCTCGATCGCCGTGGGTGACAGGTCGGTCGCGACGACGTCCCAGCCGTGCTCGGCGAAGAAGCGCGCGTGGGTCCCGGTGCCGCAGCCGATCTCGAGCAGCCGACCGGCAGGCAGGGCGCCCGCCTCCACCGCCGCCGCGACGATCGGGTCGACGTGGCCGCTGTCCCATGGGGTCGTGCCGTGCTGGTACGCGTCGTCCCAGGCGCTCATGGCTCCTCCGTCGGTGCAGGTCTGGCCGTTCCGGCCCACCGGGTGAGACTACGCCATGCTGCACCGACCCACCC
>CALATR010000282.1 GCA_937891875.1 uncultured Pseudomonadota bacterium
GCGACCATCGACCACGACGACGCGAGCGACCCCGACGGGCGCCTCGGTCGGCGCATGGCCATGGGCGACCTCGACGGCGACCGCCAGGACGAGCTGGTGCTCGCCGGCGACGCGGTCGACCAGGGTGGCCCGGCGCGGGGCGCGCTCGCGATCTTCACGCCGGACACGCTGCTGGGCGGCTCGGAGCTGACCCTCGACGACGCCGACTGGATCGCGAGCGCCGACAACAACTACGACCGCCTCGGCTGGGAGGTCCAGCTACTGGATGTCGACGGCGACGGGCGCCTGGACCTGCTCGCCAACGGCTACCAGGACGAGGGACCGGGCGGCCCCAACTCGACCGGGGCCGTGCGCGTCTGGCACGGGGTCGATCTCCAGGCGGATCTGCGCGCCGGGCGCAGCGGTGGACCCTCGACCGGGGTCGTCGCTGGCAGCGTGGCGTCGGAGCGCATGGGGGTGGCGCTCGGGGTCGGCGACCTGGACGGCGACGGCGACCCGGACCTCGTGGCGCTGGCCGGGCGCGACAGCACCGACGGACCGTGGACCGGCGCCCTGCACGTCTGGGACAGCCTGTCCGCCAGCAGCGACCGCATCGGCCTGCCCCGGGTCGCCCACGGCAGCCTGCTCGGGCTGGGCATGGCCTGGACCCGGGGACCGCGGGGGAGCGCGCGGCTGACCGTCGGCGCCCCGTCCGCCCCCTCGGACTTCCCCCGGGCCCGCGGTGGCGTGGTGTGGAGCTTTGATCCTGAAGATCCCGAGACCATCGACCACGTGCCCGACCTGCCGCGGGAGGTCGACAACGACCGGCTGGGCTGGAGCCTCGGCGGGGGAGGGGACTTCGACGGCGACGGCGTCGAGGACCTGATCGTCGTGTCCCGCGAGGCCGATCGCCCGGGCTCCTTCTCGAGTGCCGAGTTCGCCAACCCGACGGCCTGTGCGGGCGCCCAGACCAACAACGGGGCGGCGCTCGTCGTCACGCCGGGCAGGTCGCGGGCGCGGGCCATCCTGTACGGGCTCGCCGGGGACATGATCGAGCGCGCGGTCGACGGGGACATCGACGTCAACGGCGACGGGCTCTCCGACCTGGTCGTCACCACCCGGGTCGACGTCGGGCGCCAGGGGGTCTGGGTCGCGTTCGGTCGGGCCCTCGACCCCGATCGCACCACCGTCCTCTGCGATGCCCGCCTGCTCACCTCCCGGGAGCGCGGGAGCAACGCCGGGGTCTCGGTCACCGCACTGGGGGACCTCGACGGCGACGGCTGCGACGAGCTGGCCATCGGCGCCAACAGCGACGACCGGGTGCGCAACAACCAGGGTTCGGTGAGGATCATCCGCGGGTGGGGTGGTCGGGGCTGCCCGGCCGATCCCGCGGTCACCGACCTGGTGCCCGACTTCGGCGGGGTCAACTTCGGCACCGAGCTGGCTGCGGGCGACTTCACCGGAGACGGCATCCGCGAGCTGATCGTCAGCGCCACCAACCAGCCCGGCGACGACGGCGAGCGCGGTGTGGTCTACCTCCTCGATGGCGCCGCCATCGGCCGCCTCGCCGCCATCCCCGTGCCCGGCGAGCAGCTGCCCTCGGGCACCCTGCACGCGGTCAACACCCCCGCCCTGACGCTCGACACCGTGCGCGCCGGTGCCCTCGACGCCGTGCTCGGCCGCGGGCTCGCCGTGAGCGGGTCCGGCACCTCCACCCGCCTGTGGGTCGCCTCCCGCAACGGAGCCCGCGGCGGGGGCACCGGCCACGTCCGCGCCTTCCGCTGGGACGGCGCAGGCCTCGTCCCCGACACCATCCTCGTCGGCCCGCCCACCGAGCGCAGCACCGAGTTCGGCACCCGCATCGCGACCCGGCCGGACGGGGAGGAGATCGCGGTCAGCGCGTACACGGCCGACGGGATCGGGAGCGAGGTCGGCGAGGTGTTCTTCTGGTCGGGGGAGTAGGAGGGCGAAATCCACTTGTCTGAGGCACTCTCCCCCCAAGCCACTAAAGCCTGGGTGGACGCGCGTGGAGGAGCGCATGCCCAGCTGGAAGCGGAGCCGGTTCGAGCCCGGGGGCGGGGACGCCCACGTGGCGCTGGCTGTGTTCACCGACACCCGGGTGACGGGCTTGTCCGTCAGCATCTCGCGGCACGGGGTGCCCGAGGACGCCGCCAGCATCCCAGCGCGCATGGACGACCTCACACGGGATCAGGCGCCGCAGCTCTTCACCGTGCTCGACGACGAGAACGTGCTCGCGCTCGCGTCGGACGAGGGCATCGACACCCGCCGCCTGCGCCAGGCCACCCATCAGGTGCTCATCGTCCTGTCCATCCCCGACCCCGAGGACTGCGCCTACCTCCAGCTCGCCTGGGGGTTCGCCCGCGCGGTCTGCGACTCGGTGCCGGTCTACGGCGTGCTCGATCGCCACGCGGTCCGCTGGTGGTCCTCCGATCGCCTCCTCGCTCGCTCGAACCGCGGCCTCGACCCCACGTCCGAGCTCTCGACCCTGCTGCTCACCGACCCCGATCCGCGCTTCGGCCACATCTGCCACACCCGGGGCATGCGCAAGTTCGGCCGCCCGGACCTCGTGATCTGCGGCCTGTCGCTCCAGCACGGCTCCATGGCGGCGGACCTGCTCCACGCCCTCGCTGTGCCCATGGTCCAGGGGCAGCGCCTGCGGCCCGGCGTGCGCCTGTCCCAGGACTGGTTCCAGGGTAC
Source organism: uncultured Pseudomonadota bacterium (assembly GCA_937891875.1). Lineage (GTDB taxonomy): Bacteria > Myxococcota_A > UBA796 > UBA796 > REDI01. The sequence goes on from CALATR010000282.1 coordinate 2,698, forward strand.
GTGTGAGGCGTACTTGCCCAGGAAGAACGCCCCAGATCTGGCGCTGGACAACCACGCGCTGGTGCTGCTGCCCGACGCCGGCTGATCGTCTGCGCCGGTCACGGATCGCCAGGAGATGGCCACGACCGCGGCATCTCGGCTAGGCTGTACACCGGGCCGCCGTCCCGGTGGCCGTGCGAGGTGACCATGGCCGCTGCTCGACCCACCCTCATCGGACCCACCGGCGTGCTGCGCCGCGCCCTGGGTCGGATCCGCGGGGAGTCCCGCGCACCGGCCGCCCGCGGCCTCGGCTGGGACCTCGACGCACTGCCCCACGACCTCGCCGATCCCGCGCTGCTCGATCGCCAGGCCCGCGCCGCCCGCACCCTGGAGAAGGTCTACCACCGCGGCCAGGAGCGGATCTGGGACGGGCGCGACGTCCTGGGCGAGCTCGTGCGCGAGGTGGGGCCGGTCTCGCTCCCCGACGCCGAGCGCCGCGCCCTGCAGCGGATCCTCTACCTGATCTTGTGGGGCGAGCTGGCCGCCTGGCGGGTGTCCGCGGATCTCGCCGCCCACCTGGACTCCCACGAGAGCCGCCTCGCCGCGACGTCGCAGGCCCACGACGAGGCCCGCCACTTCTACGTCATGTACGACTACCTCTCCCTGCTGGGCGAGCGGGTAGGCCCACCTCCCGCCGCGTCGGGGCGGCTGCTGCAGCGGGTGCTCGACGCGGATACCCTGGCCAAGAAGCTTGTCGGAATGCAGCTTCTCGTCGAGCCCATCGCGCTGACCCTGTTCGCGCTCATGCGCCAGTCGGCGGTGTGCCCGGTCCTGTCGGAGCTGCTGCCCTACTATGAGCGCGACGAGGCCCGTCACGTCGCGGTCGGCGCCCACACCCTGCCGACGCTGGTCGACCGCATGTCGCTCATCCAGGCCGCCGAGTACTGGACCTGGCAGGCGCGCCTCTTCCGCCTGGAGGTGTCCGGCCTGGCCGAGCTCGAGGACGACTTCCGCACCCTGGGCTTCGAGCCCCGCGAGGTCTTTCGCCTGGGTCAGGGCAAGCAGCTCGCCGCGGCCCGCCTGCTCGCCGACGAGCTCGACGTGCAGACCCTGTGGCCCATCGAGGCCCTGCGCGCGGTCATGGAGTTCACCGTCGTCTACAGCTTCCCCGAGGCCCACGAGCCCCGCGACCCCATCTCGCGGCTGCGGGCCGGGGTGCGGGCGGCGCTGAAGTCGGAGGCCCCAGAGGGCGACCTGGCCGTCGCGTGAGGTCCGCTCCCTCTGCCATGATGGCGCCATGCCCACCGTGACCTTCACCCGCGCCCTCGCCCGCCACGTCGGCGCCCTCGAGCCCCTCGAGGTCGACGCCGACACCCTCGCCACCGCCCTGGATGCGGCGTTCGAGGCCCATCCTGTGCTCCGCAGCTACGTGCTCGACGACCAGGGGAACGTCCGCCAGCACGTGCAGGTCTTCATCGACGGCCGCCCCCTGCCTGCGCGGGATCAGCTCGACGGACCGGTCGGCGCGGGGGCCGCGATCCACGTGCTGCAGGCCTTGTCCGGAGGTTGACCGCCCGACCTCGTCGGGTCCGTGTACGCTCCCAGGACGCGGAGGTGAGCGATGGCGCTGTGGGTGTGCACCCGGAAGGGCTTGTTCGAGCTCGACTCGGACGGGGACGTTGTGGCGGCGCACTTCCTCGGCATCCCGGTCACCGCCGTGTGCGACACCCCCCACGGCACCCTCGCCGCCCTGCGGCACGGCCACTATGGGCCCAAGATCCACCTCCGTGGTCCCGACGGCTGGCAGGAGCTGACCGCGCCGAGCCTGCCCAGGGAGGACGTGCCCGAGGGGGAGAAGGGGCGCTCGGTCGACCAGGTCTGGACGCTCGAGTGTGACGGCGACGGCATCATCTGGGCGGGGACCCTGCCCGCGGCGCTCTTCCGCTCCGACGACGGCGGCGCCACCTGGGCCCTGTGCGAGGCGCTCGACGGTCGCGAGGAGCGGGCGGAGTGGTTCGGTGGTGGTTTCGACATGCCCGGCGTGCACAGCATCATCGCCGGTCAGCACGGCGCCGGGAGCCTCCTGCTCGGCATCAGCTGCGGCGGGGTGTGGACCTCGGCCGACGGCGGCGGCTCGTGGGAGCTGGTCGGCGAGGGCCAGGAGGCCACGTACATGCCGCCCGATCGCCAGTCCGACCTCAACATCCAGGACCCCCACCGCCTCGCCGTGTGTACCGGTGCGCCGCAGCGGGTGTGGATGCAGCACCACTGCGGGGTGTTCCGCTCCGATGACGCCGGCCGCAGCTGGACCCGCCTGCACCCACCCCCCACGGCCTTCGGCTTTGCGGTCGCCGCCCACCCCAGGGACCCGGACACCGCCTGGCTCGTGCCCGCCGAGTCCGACGAGAACCGCATCCCCCACGACGGCAAGGTGATCGTGGTCCGCACGACCGACGGCGGGGCGACCTGGACCGTGCTGAAGGACGGCCTGCCCCAGGAACACGCCTACGACCTCTGCTTCCGGCATGCCCTGGACGTGGACGCCACCGGCGATCGCCTCGCCTTCGGCTCCACCACGGGCAACCTCTGGATCACCGCGGACGGTGGCGACACCTGGCGCGCTGCCTCCCACCACCTGCCGCCCATCTACGCGGTCCGCTACCAGGATACCGACGCATGATCCGCCTCCTCCCTGTATTCTTCCTGCTGACTGCCTGCGCGGGAGCGCCTCCTGCAGCCCCGGTGGATCCCGCCGTGGACGGCACCGCCCGAGCCGCCTCCCCCGACGCCGAGGCTCCCGCCTCGGTCGAGACTCCAGAGGCAACGGGCATGGGGGTGACCACCCCGGCCGTCACGCCGGCGAGCGTGGCCCCGGTCGAGCCTCCCCGCGGCGAGCTGAAGGCCGCCACCGCCACGCTGCACGCCGCCGGCGACGCCGTGCTCGTGGACCTGCGCACCGACGGCGGCTGGCCCGGCGAGGCCATGGACCCCACGCTCGCGATCGGGGAGGAGCGCTTCACCGACTACACCCACCCCGACCCGATCACCCTGCGCTTCACCGTGCCCGCCGCGGCCGTGCAGCCCGCGGGCCAGGCCGCCGTCGTGCGCTACGGCGAGCGGGTCGTGGCCGAGCTGACCCTGCCGCCGGTGTCCGAGGAGGGACGATGAGCCGCCTGCTGCCGCTGGTCCTGCTCGCCGCCTGTACCGGCTACGAGCCTGTCACTGGCGATCCGACCTGCCCCGTCGTGCTGGCCTGCCCCGCGCCGGTCGAGGCCTCCTGCACCGGCCCCGAGACCGCGGTGACGCTCGGTGAGGCGAGTGTGTGCGACCTCGCCTGGAGTCGCAATGATCAGCTCGCAACCTACCCGATCGGCCAGACGACCGTGTCCTGGGAGGCGGGCTACGGCGGCTTCGCGGGCGAGGTCGCGGCCTCGTGCCAGACCGTGGTGACCGTGGTCGACGACAGCGCGCCAGAGGTCACCTGCGAGGCCGACTTCACCGTCGTGCGCGAGGGACCGGAAGACACGCTGCCCGACCCGCCCGCCGGGACCGCGACCGACCTGTGCGACCCGGGCGGCGTCACCCTCGAGGTCACGCCGGAGAGCCTCTCGGCGCCGAGCACGACCGTCACCACGATCGCCACGGACAGCGCCGGCAACTCGGCGAGCTGCTCGACCACGGTCGACGTGATCGACCTGTTCCCGGCGTCCGAGCTGCGCGTGCTGGGCGCGGGCCTCGCCGGGGGCACGACCGAGTTCACCCTGGGCTGGGAGCCCCCCGAGAGCGACGACGTGGCCCAGCTGGAGGTGCAGCGAGGTGACAGCGCGAGCGGGCCCTGGACCCGGGTGGACGCCGTGTCCGCGTCCAACGTCAACGTCACCCTCACCACCACGCAGACCGGCTGGTACCGCCTGCTCTCGACCGATGGCGGCGAGCTGTCCGGCGCGGCCAGCGACCCCATCCTGGTGCACGCGGTCGAGGCCGACGGCTACGACCTGTCCGACCAGCCTGTCCCCGGAATCGGCTTTGCAACGTCACTCTACGGGGTCGTGCGCCACCCGGTGGACCTGGACGGGGGACCGTACCCGCTGGTCGTGCTCATCCACGGCAACCACGGCAACTGCCGCCAGAACGGCACCACCAACGACGGCTGCCTGGTGCGCTCCGATCACGCCTGCGACTTCCCCGGCTACTCGACGACCCCCAACGCGGAGGGCATGGCCTACGAGGCCGAGACCCTCGCCGCCCAGGGCATGGTCGCGGTCAGCATCTCGGCGAACGCCCTGAACTGCCGCGGCGGCTACATCATCGAGCGCGCCCAGCTGGTCACCGAGCACCTGCGGCGCTGGAAGTCCTGGCACGACGGCGTCGACGGCGCGATGGGCACCAAGTTCGCCGGCAACCTGGACCTGATGCGCACCGGGCTGGTCGGCCACTCCCGGGGCGGCGACGCGGTGAGCTGGGTGCCCCAGATCCTCGACGACACGCCGATCGACGGCGTCGACGTGGTCAGCATCTTCGCGATCGCCCCCACCGACTACAACGACGCCACCGTGTTCGGCGCGTCGTGGGCCCTGCTCCTGCCCGCGTGCGACGGCGACGTGAGCACCCTGTGGGGAAGCGACATCTACGAGCGCTCCCGCGAGGACGTCTGGCACAAGGCCCAGGTGCTGATGGCCGGTGCGAACCACAACTACTTCAGCACCGAGTGGACCTTCGACGACGGCGCCCGGGTGTGCCCCCGCAGCGCGCTGGTCGGCCTCGACACCCAGACGTCCATGCTGGAGGCGACGCTCGGCAGCTGGATGGTGCGCACGCTGGACGAGGACGTGCCCGAGGCCTTCCACCGCGCCGAGCAGGAGGCGCCGGCGATGGTCGCCGCCTACATCCCCGGCCAGGAGGACCTGCGCTGGTCCTACACCCAGGACGACGCGCTGGTCCTCGAGGCCTTCGCCGACGACCCCAACACCAACGTGCTGGGCGGGACCAACTCGAGCACGGGGTTCAGCGCGGTCGTGCCCTGCACCTACACCGAGTGCGGCAGCACCTTCCTGCACCGCTGGTCGGCCATCGACCTGCGCTGGACGGGCGGCGAGCCCAGCGTGACCATGGACTTCGCCGGCGCCGATCTGTCCGCGTACGGCGCGCTCTCCTTCCGGGTGGTCTCCGCGGTCGACGGCCTGAACGGCGGTCGCCGGGAGCAGCCCTACGAGCTGACCTTCACCGACGGCGCCGGCCAGTCCGTCGTGCTGACCGACGTCGACCTCGTGCCCGTGCGCCACAGCTACAGCGCCTACACCGTGCGGGAGGTGATGCAGACCGTCCGGGTGCCCTTCGAGCAGTTGACGGCCGCAAACGCCGCGTTCGACCCGTCGACCCTCGCCGGCGTGCAGGTGGCGTTCGGCACCGACGAGGGGTCGGGGGCGGTCACGGTCACCGACGTCGAGCTCGGTTACTGACCAGGTCTACGCCGGTGCCCAGCGGCCCCGGCGACCACGGAGGATTGTTGGCTCCGAGCTGGAACATCTGCGCCGCCACCGCGCTCTTCCTGCTGGCTGCCTGGCCGGCCCAGGCCTCGTGAGGCTTGTGAGGCGAGGCCAGCCTGCCGGTCGGCAGGTCCGAGTTCGACGCGCTGCTCCGCCCCGGTCAGGTCGCCCTGCAGCTGGGCATGCTCGGCATCGTCGGTGACGAGGTCGCGGCCCAGCTCGCCCTGCGCGCCGAGGCCCCGATCACGCGCGCCGTCGTGCCCTCCCTGGTCGCGTCGGTCCAGCGCCGCCCTGACGGCAAGGTCGTCTTCCGCGACATGGTCGCGACCGTGGGCGTGCGGGTGGTCGACCAGGACACCCTGACCGTCGTCGTGCGCCCGGGGCTGCGGATCCCGACCGGCGGCGTCGCCGAGGGGCTCGTGTTCACGCCGCTGTCGACCGCGAGCCTCGACCCCTGGCTCGCGGCGGACGTGGTCGTGGGTGCCGACTGGCTCTTCGTCGCCAGCGCCCAGGTCCAGACGCCGCTCTACGCCGGCTGGGACGATCGCCGCCAGGGCGCGTACGGTCGGGTCGATCTGCAGGTCGCGCGGCGGGTCGGCGATCGGGGCGTGGCCCGGGCCGGGGTGTCCTCCATCGGCCGTCTCCGCGACGATCGCGGCCAGGGGGCGTTCCATGAGGTCGCCGCCGTGGCCGGGATCAGCTTCGACGTGCACAAGCGGGTGAGCCTGGGCGGCAACGTCCGCGTGCCCGTGCTGATGGGCCCCACCCGCTCGTACCTGGCCGGCGCCGGACTGAACGCGACCTGGATCGTCGGCAAGCCAGCGGGTGCTGACCACGCCACGAGCGAGTAAACGGGGCGGATGACGAGCCAGCCCACCTTCAGCGAGGCGCTCCACGACGTGCTCGACGTCGAGGGGGCCGCGCTCACCCACGCCGACCCCAGCGAGACCGTGCGTCCGCAGCTGGAGCAGGGCGAGCCCGCGGTCCCGAAGAGCGGGCTCGGGCCCTTCGGCGAGACCCTGGGCACCGGCGGCATGGGGCTGGTGCGGGCGGCGGAGCAGCGCTCGCTGGCGCGCACGGTGGCGGTGAAGTCACTGCGCATGGATTCGCCGAGCCCGGCGGCGGTCAAGCACCTGCTGCAGGAGGCCCACATCACGGGGCTCCTGGACCACCCCAATGTGCTGCCCGTGCACGACATCCTCATCGACGAGGCCGGCCACCCGCACATCCTGATGAAGCGGGTCGAGGGGGAGCCCTGGACCGCCTGGGTGCGGGATCCGGACCGCGTGAAGTCGACGTTCGACCGGGATCCTCTGGCCTGGCACCTCCAGGTGTTCCTGACGGTCTGCAACGCGGTCGCCTACGCCCACGACCGGGGGATCCTCCACCGCGACCTCAAGCTCGACAACATCATGATCGGCCCCTTCGGCGAGGTCCTGGTGCTGGACTGGGGGATCGCCGTCGCCCTCGACGATCGCCACGGTGACCGGGTTCCCCTGGCGAAGGACCAGCGCCGGGTCGCGGGCACGCCGCGCATGATGCCGCCCGAGATGGCGCTCGGCGACGGGCCCGGCCAGGGCGTTCACACCGACGTGTACCTGCTCGGCGCCCTGCTCTACCAGGTGCTCACCGGTCGCACGCCCCACCGGGGCAAGGACGTCGCCGAGGTGCTCGCCGGCATTCCCACGTCGGTCCCCGACCTGCCCGACGGCGTGCCGGGTGAGCTCGCCCGGATCGTGCGCCAGGCCATGGCCTTCGATCCCGCCGAGCGCTTCGGGTCCGCGTCCGGGATCCGCGGTGCGGTCCAGCGCTTCCTCGACCACCGGGGCTCGGTCCGCCTCGCCGCCCGGGCCCAGCGCGCCGCCCAGCGCCTGTCCGCCGCCATCGCCGAGGGATCCACCGATCAGGCCGCCCTGCACGCCGCCTACGACGAGGCCCGCTTCGGCTTCGAGCAGGCCCTGGCCGAGTGGCCCGACAACCCGGTCGCCCGGGCCGGGCTGCGCGACGCCCGCCTGGAGCTCGCCCGCTGGGAGGTGGGCCGCGGTCGCCCGGACGTCGCCGATGCCCTCATCGAGACCCTCGACGACGTTCCCGAGGATCTGGCTCGGGCCATCGAGGGTGCCCGCGCCGCCGCTGCCCGCCGGGAACGCGAGCTCGAGAAGCTTCGGGTGGACGCCGATCCTCGCGTAGGTCAGCGCACCCGGGTCTTCGTCGTCGGCGTGCTCTGCGCGCTCTGGGTCATCGTGCCGCTGGTCTTCGGCTACTTCGAGGCCCAGCTGCGCTGGTGGCACCTCTTTGCGACCACCGCGTCGCTCACCGTGCTCATCGCCGCGCTGGGCCTGTGGGCACGGGACAGCCTCTCCCGGACCGCGCTCAACCGGGCGACCTACTTCGCCGCGATGATGATCCCGCTCTCCCAGCTGGTCATCGACGTGTCCGCGGCGCTGTACGGCGCCAGCCCCCAGGACATGATGGTCGCCCGTCCCGCGCTGTGGTTCGTCGTCGTCGCCATGTACGCGGTGACCACGGTGCCGCGCCTGTGGCCCGCGGTGGTGCTGTCCGCGGTCGCCGCCATCATCTCCGCCGCCTTCCCCGGGTGGGGCTACCTCGCCGTCACCATCTCCAACGCCGTGTTGATGGCGTTCCTGGCCTGGATCTGGTGGAACCCCGACATGCTGGTCGATCCGCGCAAGGCGCCGCCGACCTGACCCGGGGGGCCGCTCGCCCGCCGCCGCCGACCGCTCGCTCGGGAGCCCCGGTGTCGCCTCGTCCTGGGTGGCGATGATCGGGGCAGCACTCCGACCCCCGAGGAGGTTCCCGTGGCTGCGGACATCACCCCCAAGGACTCGACCGCCTGGCGCATCCAGACCTGGATCGCGTTCCTGATCTCGACCGGCATGCTGCTGGGCGGGATCGTGCTCCTGCCCATCGACCTGTGGACCAAGGGCTACCTGCTGATGGGCGCCCTCTTCATGCTCGGCAGCACGGTCAGCCTCGTGAAGACCCTGCGCGACGCCCACGAGACGAGCGCGTACCACAAGCGCCTCGAACACGCGCGCTCGGCTCGGCTGTTGAAGGAGTTCGAGCTGGAGAATGCCGGAGCTGGCCCGGGGCGGTAGCGCCGACCTGCGCTACCATGCGCTCCACCGAGGTCAGCATGTTCGAGTGGGCCCGCGAGCGCATGGTCGAAGAGGATCTGCGCGGGCGCGACATCAGCGACGAGCGCGTCCTGGCCGCCATGAGTGTGGTGCCGCGCGAGCTCTTCGTCCCGATCCCGCTGGAGGAGGAGGCGTACGAGGACCAGCCCCTGCCCATCGGTGAGGGCGTCACCATCAGCCAGCCCTACATCGTCGGGCTGATGACCCAGGTCGCGGGCGTCGGTCCCGGCGACAAGGTCCTCGAGGTCGGCACGGGCTCCGGCTACCAGGCCGCGGTGCTCGCCGAGATGGGCTGCGTCGTCACCAGCCTGGAGCGCTACCCCAGCCTGGCGCGACGATCGCGAAAATGTTTGAAGAAAGCGGGCTATACCGACGTGGAGGTCGTGGTCGCCGACGGCTACCTGGGCTCTCCGGAGGGCGGACCCTTCGACGCTATCCTCGTCACGGCCTCGCCGACGAAGGTGCCCGAGGCCCTGCTGGAGCAGCTGGCCGAAGGGGGCCGCCTGGTCGCTCCCATCGGCAGCTTCCACCAGAACCTCGTGGTCGTCACCCGCACCGGCGGCCGCTTCGTGACCGAGGAGATCGCTCCGGTCGCCTTCGTGCCCATGCTGCACGGGGTCGCGCCGGACCGGCCCCGGCGTCGGCGGGAGCGCTGACTGCACCGTTTGCGGGCGGGTCTGGTCGCCCGACATGAGGGGGTGTCAGCCGTTCGAAAGCGGCTGTGCCCCGTCGCAGTGTGACATGGAGACTCTCGGGGGCAGCATGCCTGAACACACACCACCCCACGTGCGCCGCAAGGGGGCCGCCTACGGCCGCCGCGATCGCCTGGTCATCGGTACGGACGGCGACGAGGACGCGCCCACC
>CALATR010000283.1 GCA_937891875.1 uncultured Pseudomonadota bacterium
GGCCTCACCGATGGTCCCTCTGCGCAGCCCTCTGTGCCTCTGAGCCTCTGTGCCGAGTGCCGCTCCGACGTTCCGATCCAGTCCGACCCACCGATCCTGTCCGACCTGCCGATCCGGTCCGCCCCGATCTCCTCGCTACCCCTCGTCGGCGTAGTAGTTGTGCGCGAAGTCCTCGGGTGGGGGGCCGTCGACGCTCCACAGGAACATCCCGTCCTTGCCCCAGTCGCGCGCCTCCCAGTCCTGGTCGGCGGGGATGTGGTCGATGTCGACGAAGTACTCGGCCATGCTGCCGTACGGGTCGCGGAAGTACTGGAAGTAGTTGCTGCCGACCACGTGGCGGCCGAGGCCCCAGGCGTGGCGGTGGCCGGCGTCCTGCATTCGGAGCATTCCGAGCTGCATCTCGTCGAGGGAGCCGACCTCGAAGCTGGCGTGGTGCAGGCCGCGCTGGGGGTTGCGCAGGAGGCCGAGCACGTGGTGGTCGCTGTCGCCCTGGGTGCGCAGGAAGACGGCGAAGCCGTCGCCGACGCGATCGGAGAGGCGCATGCCCAGGTGCTCGATGTAGAAACGGGCCAGCGCGTCCGGGTCGGGGCTGAAGACGATGATGTGGCCCAGGCGCCGGGGGCGGGTGGGCAGCTGGGGGGTGGGGCAGCCGCGGTCGCCGAGGCGCTCGAAGTGGCCGGGGGTGTTCCAGGCGATGCGTGCGTCGCCAGCACTCCCGGCGTCGGCACGCTCGGTCAGGTGGACGACGTAGCCGTGGGGATCGCGCAGCCAGACGCCCTCGCCACCGTGCTGGACCGGAGCATCGAGCAGCTCCACCCCGGCGCGCTCGAGGCCGCGGCGGGTGTCGGCGAGGGTGCCGGGTAGTACGCCGTAGGTCCGGTGGTGCACCTCGCGGCGGGGACCCTCGAAGAGCACGACCTGGTCCTGATCCCGGCCGACGCAACGCATGGCGACGGAGTCGCCACGATCGACGGGCTGCATGCCGAAGTCCCGGTAGAAGTCCCGACCGGCGGCGACATCGGGGACGGACAGGGACAGGTGTTGGAAGCTGGAGATCATCGGTGCCTCGGGGGTGAGGTCAAAGTGTACACACTTTGGGCCTCGTGGTCACCCGCGGATCAGCCCTTGCCGGCCGCGGCCTTGACGGCGCTGCGCACGGACGGGCCGAGCTCCTCGGCGGCGGCGTCGACGAAGGACAGGGCGCGCTGGGTCGCAGCCAGCGGGTAGGCCGGGGCGAGCACGCGACCGAGCTCGAAGGCGGTCTGGGCGAGGTGGGTGGCGAGCAGGCGCACCGCCCCGGGGCGATCGCGGTCCCGACAGGCGGCGACGAGGGCCCGGTGCTCCCGCGCACCACGCGACCGTGGTGTGGGCGGGTCGCTCTTGAGGCGCAGGTACTGGTAGCGGTCGGTCTGGTCCGCGCGGGCGTTGACCAGCTCCTGCATGGACGTGGTCGTGCCCGACACCATCAAGCGGTGGAACTCGCGGTGCAGCCGCATCCACTGCGCCTGCTCCCCGTCGGCGAAGCCCGCCTCCATCTGGTCGAGGATCTCGGACAGCTCGTCGATGTCGCGGGGGCGGAAGGCGTCGATGCTGGTGGCCAGCGCGAGGCTCTCCATCAGCACGCGGTGGGCGTAGAGCGCGTCGAGCTCGGCCGGGTCGAAGGCCTTCACCCGCGCCCGGTGGTTCGGCTCCGCGGTGACGAGCCCGTCCTTTCCGAGCATCTGGAGCGCCTCGCGCACGGGCGTGCGGCTGACTCCGAGGGCGCGGGCGACGTGGACCTGGGAGAGCTCCGTGTCCGGGGCGATGCGTCCGTCGAGGATCAGGCGCCGCAGGTAGTCCCGGATGTCCACGCCGGTGCGACGCTCCTCCGAGGCCGGCAGGGGAGGGAGGTCCTCCACCGCCAGGGTGTTCCAGTTCGACGCACGCTTCTTCGCCAAGAGGGTCTCCCGGAGGGGGGCTCGATCAGCTGAAGACCGGAGCCATGTCGATGTAGATGCGCAGGTTGTCCACACCCTGGTCCTTGCGCGTCAGGATGCTGGTCACGGGCAACGTGATGTCCCGGCCGTCCTTGAGGCTGTAGGTAACCTTTGCCTCCAGCACCGCGAGGTCGGGCTCGGGTTGCCACACGTTGCGGAAGTCGTGGCGCAGGCCGTTCAGCATGGACCACAGCTGACCGATGCTCTCGCGCACCTGGTCTTTGCCCTGGGCGGGCGGGTTGTTGCCGAAGGTGACCGAGATGTCGTCCGCGTGCGATGCGATGAACGCGTCCATGTCCATGGCGTCGACGTTCCGGTAGTAGTCGTGGACCCAGTTGCTCATGGCGTTCTCCTGGTGGTGGGGTGGCACTGGCCGTGGGCTCGCGCTCGCTGGCGCGCGACACACCATACTGTATACACTTTGTGCCTGGAGCGATAGGAGGACCGATGCTCGGCCTGCAGGATGTGGCGTATGCGCGGCTCGGCTGCACCGATGTCGAGCGCAGCGTGCGCTTCGCGATCGACGAGGTGGGGCTCGAGCTGATGCGCGAGGAGGCGGGGCGCTTCTACCTGCGCAGCTCCGCGGTCGACCACGACCTGGTGCTGTTCCAGGGGGATCCCCTCGACCACGTGGTCGCGTTCGAGGTCGTCGACGATCGCGCGCTCGCCCGTGCGGTCGAGGCGCTGCGCAAGCACGGTCAGGACGTCACCATCGCCGACGAGGCCACCTGCGCCGAGCGTCGGGTCGCCGGCCTCGTGCGCTTCCGCGACCCCACGGGCAACCACATCGAGCTGGTCAGCCGCCCCCACGTCTCCGGCGTGCGCTGTCGCCTCTCCCGCGACGCCGGCATCACCGAGTTCAGCCACCTCGGCCTCAACAGCTCCGACCCCAGGCGCGACGAGGCCTTCTGGACCGAGATCGGCGGCGCCCGGGTCAGCGACCGCATCGGCGACGCCCCCCTCCTGCGCATCGACGCCGTGCACCACAAGATCGCCCTGTTCCCTGCGAAGCGCCCCGGCATCCAGCACCTCAACTTCCAGGTCGCCTCCATCGACGACGTCATGCGCTCCTGGTACCGCTTCAAGGATCGGGTCCCGATCGCGTTCGGTCCGGGGAGGCACGCGACGAGTGGGGCGATCTTCCTCTATTTTCGCGGGCCAGACGGGGTGATCTTCGAGTACAGCCACGGGGTCGGGATGATCGAGGACGAGCAGCGTCACCGACCCAGGCAGTTCCCGGCGATCCCGTCGTCGTTCTGTGTGTGGGGGGCGACGCCCGATATCGATGGGTTCAGGTAGGGCGGGGGCGGACGGGCCGGGGGTCCGCCAACCGCTGCACACCAGCCAGAGGGCCGCTCTCTGTGAACCTCTCTGTGCCTCGGTGTCTCTGTGCCGAGTGCCGCCACGAGGTGCCCGGGACCATCCGAGCACGACCGATCTACCCCTCCGGATCCCCCGCCGTCAGGTACTCCCACATCCGCCCGAACAGCCCGCCCGAGCCGATGTCCCGCGCCTCCGCCTCCTCCGCGGTGTACTCCCGCGCCCCTCCGCCAGCCGCCCGTACCGCCAGGTCGATCTTCGCGGCGTCCTCCAGGAAGAAGGCGTAGGACAGGGCTTCTCGGAGGTCGGCGCCGGCGGTGATGGCGCCGTTGCCGCGCATGACGACGGCGCGGCCTGGGCCGAGGCGGTCGGCAACCTGGGCGGCGAGGGTGTCGTCGCGGCACAGGCGGGGGTCGTCGTGCAGGGGGACGGCGGGGCGGAAGTAGGCGCCGAGGCCGTGCAGGACGCGCGGAGTGGCGCCCATGGCGGACAGGGCCATGACGGCGGGGGACTGGAAGCGGCAGATGGCGCGCACGTCGGGTCGGCGTGCGTAGATGGCGCGGTGGATGCGCACCTCGCCGAGCACACCGTCGGGGAGGGGGCCATGCAGGGGGACGACGGTGCCGGCGGCGCCCTCGGGCACGAGCCCCATGGGGTGGGGGGCGCACACGAGGAGCGACGGGGTGGCGGCGTCCTCGGGCATGCGCGCGCTCACGTGCCCGTAGGCGTGGGCGAGGCCGTGGCGGGCGAGGGCGCGCGCGGCGAGGCGCACCCGGCGGTCGAGTCGGGTCGGGGGCAGGGTCATGGCTCCTGCATACCGCCCTCGACCGTGGCATGCTGCCGTCCGATCGCGCGGAACGCGGGGAGGACGCCGATGAGCACACCAGCGCTGGTGACGGCGAAGCTCGAGGGCGCGGTGGTGCACGACGCCGCCCCGCTCGCCGTGAGCGGACTGTCGGGCATGGGCGGCACCCACCGGCTCTACGTCGGAGAGGGTCCCGATCTCGTGCTCTACGACTCGGGTGGCGTGTTCGGCTCGGCCCATGCGTGGCCGGTGAGTCGAGAGGAGGGTCGGGCTCAGCTCTGGCTGCGCTGGGCGGACGGCGGCCAGGTGCTGCTCGGCCAGGCGCGCTTCGGCGGCACCCGGTCCGCGGGCTTCTGCATCGAGGGGGACGACGCGGTCAAGGTCGCCGATCAGCTCGCTCCACTGTGCATTCTCGATGATCCGGCCGGAGCGCTCCGCGGCGGGGTGCCGCTGGGGGTCGGGCCCGACTTCGTCGCCGATCGCGAGGCGCTCATCGAGGCGGTGAGTGCCCGGAGCGAGGCGGCGGCGGGTGCAGTGAAGGCGCTGGTCACGCCGTTCAAGGAGGCCCGGTCCCCGCGGGTGGCGGTCGGGGCGCTGTTGCTCAAGGCGCTCGAGCTGCCCGCCGCCGATGCCGCCCTGGTGGAGGTGCTCGCCTGTGGGGAGTGCTTCGTCCGGGTCGCGGTGCACGACCACCGCCTGCTGCTGTCTCGGGACGCGCCGGGCGACGTGGCCGACATCCCGTGCGCCCAGCTCGTCTTCGCGGAAGACGCGCTCGTCGGATCGGTCATGGTCGCCGGGTTCGAGGTCGAGGGCCTGCGGATCCCGGTCGACGACCCGGCCGAGCTGGCTGGCCTGCGCGCCCACTTCGGGGGCACCACCGCGGCCATCCCCCGCGGCACCACCGATCAGGTCGCGCTCCACGACGGAACGGGCGAGCGCACGGTCGATCTGGTGCTGACGAAGGAGCGGATCAGCCTGCGCGAGCGCGACGGCAGCCTGGTGCACGCCTTCGACCTGGGGACCTGCGCCATCCAGGGCACGAGCACCGACTTCCTGGTGGTGGACGAGACCGCCGGGCCCTTCCGCATCCGCCCGCGCTCGACGCGGTTCCAGCAGCGGATCCTCGACCACAAGGGGGTGGCGCTCGCCGCGGAGCGCACGGCTCGGGACGGCCCGTTCCTGGGGGTGGACGCCGAGGAACGGCCGGTGAGCATCCACGTGTCGGGCGGCCTTGGCGTGCGCGGCGCGGCGGTGCCCGGCGAGGCGCCGCTGTCGTACGAGGTCGACGACGAGAGGCCCTGGCTGGTGGTCGGATCCTGGCGCTTTTCCGCCCCGTCCGAGGTGCTGGAGCAGGTCGCGAACCACCTCGCGGCGAGGAGCGCCCAGGACCTCGATCTGGCCCTGAAGGCCCTGCCCGAGCTGGAGCTCGACTGGGTGCTGCACGGGACCTTCGGCGGGGTCGTGCAGGCCCACCGTGCGCTGGTCGACGCGGTCGGCGAGCCCCTGCGCCCCCCCGAGGATGCCGACGAGCGCCTGCTCGTGCTCACCCGCCTGTCCGAGCGGGTCGCCTGGCTGCGCCGTCAGGTCCAGCTCGCCCGGGTCCAGCTTCCCGACGTGGTGCGCCGGACCGACGCTCGAACCGCCCTGATCGCCCAGGTGCCCATGCCTGCGCCGCGCTGGCGCCTGGAGGCGCTGGCCGATGTGGAGCGCCAGCTGGACCGGATCGAGGACCAGCTGGCCCAGCTCGACTGGCTGAAGAAGGCGTTGACGGCGACCACTCCGGGCTACGGCCGCCTGGCGACCCAGCTGGGCATGTCGATCATCAACCCCCTGCGCCTGGTAGGCAGCGGGGCGGAGGCGGTGCGGGTCGCGGCGATCAAGCGCATGGTCGCGCTGGCAGAGGCGGAGGGCAGCGAGCAGGTCGCCATCGCCTGCATCGACGAGTGGAGCCACCTGGTGCGGGTGCTGGTGCCCGCCGCCGCCCGCGAGCTGGTGTCCGGCCTGCAGCCCGCTCGCCGCGCGCTGTCCCAGAGCCTCCGAAGTGCGGAGCGCACGACCGCTCTCGAGGATCTGGTCGCTCGCCGCTACGCCCGCCTGCTCAACCACAGCCGCTTCCCCGCCGCGGTCGGGGAGCCCCCGCGCGCCGAGGCGATCGCGACCCTGCGGGCCTGGATGGACCAGGCGAGCAGCGGCCTGGGGGAGTTCTGAGGGTCGGGACGCTGGTGGTGCTCCTCCTGGTCGCGGGGTGCGGCGACGAGGACACCGTGCGCACGCCGACCGGGCCGGGGCGCAGCGACGATACCGAGGTCAGCGACGACACGGACGGAGACACGGACACGGACACGGACACGGACACGGACACGGACACGGATCCCGGGCCTTGTCCGGACGGCATGGTCGACGTGGACGAGGTGTTCTGCATCGACGCATTCGAGGGCAGCCTCGAGGTGTTCCAGGGCGGGTCGTGGACGTCGTTTTCGCCCTACGAGAGACCAGGATCGAACCGGGTTCGCGCGCGATCGGCCGCTGGCGTGCCCCCCCAGGGCTACATCTCGGGCACCGAGGCGGCCGCCGCGTGTGCGGAGTCAGGCAAGCGCCTGTGCACCAGCGCCGAGTGGCTGCGGGCGTGCCGGGGGCCGGAGGGGTTCACCTGGCCCTACGGCGACAGCTACGACGCCAGCGCGTGCAACGACACCTACCCGGGCTCCCACCCGGTCGTGGACTACTTCGGTACCTCGGACGGGGTGTGGGACCCGACCCACATGAACGACCCCGGGATCAACCAGCAGGACGACACGGTGGACCCGACCGGGGCCAACGCCCGCTGCGTCAGCGCGTACGGGGCGTTCGACCTGCACGGCAACCTGCACGAGTGGGTCGCCGACGCCGACGGTACCTTTCGCGGTGGCTTCTACGCGGACGCCCGGATCAACGGTCAGGGCTGCACGTACCGGACGACCGCGCACAGCATCGGCTACCACGACTACAGCACGGGATTCCGCTGCTGTGCGGATCCTTGAGGCGTCACGACGCCGCGATCGACAAATGTGGCCGGGGTCTGTGATCTCCGGTGATCTCGTGACGCTCACAGGTGATCTGCCCCGGAGTGTCCCATGCGCCGCATCGCCGCCCTCGCCCTCGCCCTGCTCCTCGCCCCGCTCGCCAGGGCCGGAACCGACGACACCGCCTCCAAGGCCGCCTGGAAGCTGCTGGAAGACGGCAAGGTCGCCGAGGCCCAGGCTGCCTTCAAGGCGCTCGCCAAGGCCGACGCCGACAACGGCCAGCGCTGGTTCATGCTGGGCTACGCCTACCACGCGGGCGGCGACTACAAGCGCGCGCTGAAGGCCTACGCCGAGGCGCTGGACACGGGCAGCTACGTGCCGCTCACCGAGTACAACATCGCGTGCGCCCACAGCCTGCTCGGTGATGCCGACGAGGCGTTCGCCCATCTGGACGCGGCGATGGAGGCGGGATTTGGCGACGTGGCCCAGCTGGAGGGCGACGCTGACCTGAAGGCCCTGCACGGCGATCCGCGCTGGAATCAGGTGCTCGTGCGCGCGTTCTCCATCGGCTCGCCGTGCTCGAGCGATGAGGCGATGTCCCAGCTCGACTTCTGGGTGGGCAGCTGGAAGGTCACCGCGGCGGACGGCAAGCCCGTGGGCAAGAACACCATCGAGAAGGTGCACAACGACTGCATGCTCATCGAGCACTGGACCGGCGCCAACCGGGTCAGCGGCACCAGCATGAGCTTCTACGACCCCGGTCAGGCGCAGTGGGTGCAGGTGTGGCGCGGAGACCGCGGCGGCATCGGCCAGTTCGCCGGCGGGCTCGACGATGAGGGCGCGATGGTGCTCACCGGCACCTGGACCGCCATCGACGGCACCACCTCGCTCACCCGGGGCACCTGGACGCCCCACGAGGACGGCACGGTGGGGCAGCGCTTCGAGTCGTCCGAGGACGAGGGCGCCACGTGGAAGGTGACGATCGACCTGACCTACCATCCGATCGAGGACGGGGACGGCGCCGCCTACATGTCCGGTCGGTAGAAGAAGTCGGCCTTGGAGGTGACCTCGTGGCGCACGCTGTCGTCGCCTTCGGGCGCGCTGCTGTGGTAGCGCACGAGGGCGTGGCTGCCGCACTCGCCGTGGCTCCAGTCGGCGTCGTCCAGCGCGTCGAGGAAGGCGCCGGGCAGGGTCAGGCTGCCGGTGTCGGGCCCCTCGCACTCGAGCTCGGCCTCGCCGATTCCTCCGTGTGAACCAGCACAGTCGGTCATGAACAGGCGGACGCGGGCGTGCTGGATGGGATCGCTCCAGGTCAGCGTGACGTCCTCGCCCCGGTCGCGGCGGCCGAGCTCGCGGGCCCAGTCGCCCTCGGCGGCGGGAGGGGGCACGGCGGGGGCGGCCAGGTCGAGGTCCAGGTCGGTACCGGTGATCCGCACCGTGTGCTCCGCGTCCCAGGGCGTCGTGAGGGTGCCGGACGCGTTGTAGTAGAGCAGGTCGTCCACCACGTCGACCGACTGCTCGCCGCCCGGGAAGGTCCAGGTCAGCGCACCGCGGTCGATCCGGTCCGGGTGGTCCTGGCAGGTGCCGCCGATGCAGTACTGGCCGAACTCACAGCCGGGTGAGCAGCGATCGAGCGCCGAGCCCAGCAGGCGGCAGCTCCCCTCGCGGGCGGTCTCGGTGCGCAGGGTGAGGGGAGGCGCCTCGGCGAACGCGCCGGCCAGCGAGACCTCGTCCCAGCCGTAGTAGAGCGTGGTGGTCAGCAGGCTGGCGGGGGCGCTGAAGTCGGGCTCCGCGCCCAGCTGGCTGCTGTAGCTGCCCCCGTCGCTGGGGGAGGGGGTCGGGTCGCCACCGCCGGTGCAGGCGACCAGCGCCAGCGCGACGGCGCCCAGGGATCGTGCGGTCATGGTCCTCTCTGCGTGCCCGAGCCCAGCGTATCCCCTTGCGACGTGGTCGGTAGGGAGCCGACTTCAGTGGGAGCGGCCCCGTGTCGATGAGACCGGTGGGAGCGCGTGTGTACGGTCGCATGGACAACCTCATCGGCTGGTTCCTGGTCAGGAGCCCGCAGGACGCGAACACGCGGTGGCACGCCACCCTGTGCGTCGCGCTGATGGTGTTCCTCACCGTCGGCATGGCCGGGCTGTCGCTGCTGGAGCTGATCGTCCGCGGACCGCTCGATCACCGCACGCTGGTGATCTCCGGCGTGTTCGTGTGGATGGCCGGCTGGCTGCTGGCGACGCGCTGGACCGGCAGGGCGCGCCTCGCGGGGGCGGCGCACCTGGCGATGTCCTTCGTGTTCGTCGTCGCCCTCGACATCGGATCGTCGGGTCACGAGATGGCGACGACCGCGGCGCTCACCGTCTGGATGTGCGTCGGCACCTTCATGATCGGGCGGGGCTGGGCCTGGCCGGCCTGGCTCGCCGGGAGCCTCGCCCAGGGGCTCGCCCACGAAGGGCTGCTCGGCGCCCCCGATCCCGACGCCTTCATCTCGGTGTTCGGCGCTGCGCTGGCCCAGCTGGTGCTCGTCGGCACGGTCTGGGTGGTCGAGGGCTCCCGTCAGCGCGCCTTCGTGAGTGCCCTCGACCGGGCGCGTGAGGCCGAGGACGCGGCCCGGCTGGCGCGGGAGACGAGCGAGTCGAAGAGCAGGTTCCTGGCCAACATGTCGCATGAGATCCGCACGCCGTGAACGGCATCCTGGGCATGAACCAGCTGCTGATCGACAGCGGTCTCGACCCGGAGCGCGAGCGCATGGCCCGCATCGCCCTGTCGTCGGGTCGCTCGCTGCTGAACGTGCTCAACGACATCCTCGACTACAGCAAGCTCGACGCCGGGCGGCTCAAGTTCGAGCAGGTGCCGCTGGACCTCGAGCAGGTGCTGGACGAGCTCCACGGGCTGTTCTCGCCGACGGCGGAGAACCATGGGCTGACCTTTGGAACCGAGGTCGAGCCCGGCGCTCCCGTCCGCGTCCTCGGGGATCCGACCCGCCCGCGGCAGATCCTCAACAACCTCTGCTCCAACGCCCTCAAATTCACCCACGAGGGCGGCGTCGTGGTACGGCTCGCGGCGCACCCGCTCGGCCTCTCTCTCTCGGTCAGCGACACCGGCATCGGCATCTCCGAGGAGGCGCGCACTCGCCTGTTCGACGCCTTCGAGCAGGCGGATGCCTCGACGACCAGGCGCTACGGCGGCACCGGCCTCGGCCTGTCGATCTCGATGCAGCTGTGCCAGCAGATGGGCGGCGAGCTGACCGTCGAGAGCACGCTCGGCGCAGGCAGCACGTTCACCGCGGTGCTCCCGCTGGAGCAGACGGACGTGTCTGTCGACCCCACCACGGTCGACGACCCCTCCCTGATCCCGGGCCTGCGCATCCTGGTCGCCGAGGATCACCCGGTGAACCAGCTCCTGGTCCGCCGCATGCTGGAGGCGCTGGGGGCAGACGTCGTGCTGGTCGGAAGCGGCGGGGAGGCGGTGGTCGCGGCCGAGGACGACGGGCCGTGGGACCTGGTGCTGATGGACGTGCACATGCCCGGCATGGACGGCCTGGAGGCGACCCGGCAGATCCGGGCCGGCGACCGCGCGCCGAAGGACCTGCCCATCGTGGCGCTGACGGCGAGCGCAATGGCCGAGGATCGCGAGCGCTGCATCCTGGCGGGCATGGACGGGCACCTGGCGAAGCCCATCGAGAAGCACGAGCTGGCGGGGATCCTCGTCCGGTACGGCGTCCGGCGGGAGGCCGCGGACCAGGGGCTGGACCGTCAGGGCGCGTGACGAGCTGTCGCTGAAGGTCTCCATGGCTCGGACTCGGGGTAGAACCAGGCGTTCGAGGGAGGTCCCGTGGCTCGTTCCAGGTCCGGCTGGCTGATCGCCGCCGCCGTCGTCGTGGTCGTCCTGTTGCTGCTCGTCGGGCTCGCGTGGTGGTCCCTGCCGGGCGTCGGTCCGGCGGCAGGATCCGCGGGTGCGCAGTCCGGGGGGAGCGAACCCGTGGCGTCGGGCGGGGCCAAGGAGCCGGAGTCGGATGCGGGGGCCTCGTCGCGGGGCCTGGGCGGGGAGCCCGGGTTGGACGGGGATGACGGCGCCGTGGACACGGACGCCCTCTCGCCGGAGGCGCTCGCCGCGCTGGCCGAGGAGCTGCTCGCCGACCCCAACACCCACGTCGTGTGCGACCTCGGCGTGCCGATGGCGCGGGGACAGGCGTACCTGGCGATCGGTGGGCACTCGGACTTCAACGGGCGCATGGTGCAGGTAGTCGACGGCAAGGCCTACATGCCCCTGGTCTACGACCTCGGACAGCTGGGGGACATGGTCATCGAGGAGCGCACGGGTCTGTTCTCGCTGGAGGGCTACGGGCCGGTCGAGGTGTCGTGGAGCGATCGACCCCAGGGCGGCGGGCACGGGCACTGCACCGCTCGCATCGACCCCGAGAACAGCCGGGCGTCCCTGACCGGCACCCTCACCCTGGCCGGCAGCGGCAGGCCGGCGGACGGCGCGTGGGTCGAGGGCTGCGGCAACATGGTGTTCGCCGACGAGGGCGGCATCGTGCACATGGACATCGTCACCGAGCCCTGCACGCTCATCGCCATGCGGCAGGACGGCATGCTGCGGACCATGAGCGACCCCATCCCGGTGGTGCCCGTGCCCGGAGAGGACGTCGTGCTCGACATCACCCTGCCCGAGGGCAAGCGCGGGGGCCTGGGCATCCAGCTGTCCCAGGCCGACGACGGCGCGTTCGTGATCGACGACGTGCTGGACGTGGGCCCGGCCCGGAGCGCAGGACTCGAGCCTGGCGACGTGGTGGTGGAGGTCAACGGAGAGTCGACGTCTGACCTGGAGATCGGCGAGTTCGTGAAGAGGCTCGGCGGCGAGGCCGGCACGGAAGTGGACCTGGTCGTGGAGCGGGGAGGGGAGCGCAAGGCGCTGACGATCGTGCGGGAGGCGCTGACGCCGGGGTGAGAGGACGCAGAGGACGCAGAGGGGGGTGTGTCCCGTTTCTCTGAACGCTTGGTTCATCCGAAGGAATCGCGCGTCGGGTGGGCGCCGGCCCGATGGGGGCTGGGTGATCTTCGTGGTGAGGGTGGGGCAGAACGCGCGCAGCTCCCGGACCCGGCCGAGACGGGGTGGTCCCCAGGACGCGGCGCCAAGACCGATCCTGTTCCTGCCATCGCGAGCCCGAGCCCGAGACCGAGCCCGAGCCTCGATCCCCCTACGCCCCGCCCTCCACCGGCACCAACACCCTCAGCGCCCCGGCCACGCACCGGATATCCGCCGGCCGCTCGTCCGTGGGCTCGCCGTCGAGGTTGACCGGCGTGCTGGCGGGGATGTCGAGGTTCACCGTGGGCAGGCGTGCGCGGACCACGCGGCCCAGGCTCGGGCCGGCGGGGACGACGACGATGTGCAGGCAGGAGCCGTCGAAGTCGGCCTCGGGGTGGACCGGGATGCCCCCGCCGCCGAAGGGGCCGACCGCGACGCCGAGCATGAGGACGTCTTCGTCGCAGACGGGCCCGTCGTCGCCCTGGACGCGGACGGGGAAGGTCTCGGCGGACAGGACACGGGTGATGCCCTCGAGGGTGTAGGCGAGCCCGCCGAGGGCGTCCTTGAGCGGCTGGGCGGTCTCGGCGGTGACGGCGGCGGGAAGGCCGATGGTGACCTGGTTGGCGACGTAGCGATCCCCCCAGGTGGCCAGGTCGATCGGCCGCTCCGTGAGCTCGACCGTGCCGGTGAACAGCGCGAGGGGCTCGACGTCGAGCAGGCCGAGGCCGCGGGCCATGTCGTTGGCGGTGCCCAACGGGAGGATGCCGACGGTGGGGCGGCGGTCGGCCGGGCGCTGCATCAGGCCCTGGATCGCTTCGTGGATGGTACCGTCACCACCGGCGATCCAGAGGATGTCGGTCTGCAGCTGGGCCGCCGCGCGGGTGGCGTCGCCGGGTCCCTCGGTGATCACGCGGAGCTCGTCGGGCACGGCGTGGGCGAAGGCGTCGAGCAGCTCGGTCGACGGGGTCGCCTTTCCGTTCAGGATGAGGGCGGGCATGGCACTCCTGGGCTTGCCGTGGGGTAAGCGCGGTCGGGGGCGCACTCCACGTCGCCTGCCGGGATACACGCCGCAACGCGCTGAGGCGGGGGCGTACGCTACCGGGTCCAGGAAGGATGGAGGGTCACCGTGAAGAGGCTGCTGCTCGTGCTGGGACTGCTCGCCGCGTGTGGGGACGGGCTCGACTCCGACAGCGACACCGACGGCTGGGACACCGACACCGACGGGTGGGACACGGACACCGACTCCGACAGCGACACGGACACGGACACGGACACCGACACGGACACGGACACCGACACGGACACCGACACCGACA
>CALATR010000284.1 GCA_937891875.1 uncultured Pseudomonadota bacterium
CGGCGAGCAGGCCGCCGCCGAGGAGTGCGATCGTCAGGAATGCTGCTTGGAGGCGCATTACTGCACCTCCTCGACCGCCACGTAGTACAGGTACTCGCTCGCCGCGTTCGTGTAGATGGTGAACCCGGTCGTGCTGATGTCGGTCGTGCGCACGTACACGCCGCCGGAGTCGTTGGTGTCCCACACCGTGTAGTACATGTTCGGCATCGACTTGAACGTGCCCTTGAACGAGAACGACTTGCCGTTCGTCGGCGCGGTCATCACGCCGACCTCGAAGTGGTAGCCGTTGTACTCGTAGTCGCCGGGCTCGAGTGCGATCCAGTGCATCGGGTAGCCGTTGCGGTTCAGGCCGCCGACCTGGAAGCCGCCGGTCGTGGCGCCGGTGGTGCCGATGACCCGCCAGTGCTCGTTGAACCAGCCCGCCATCAGGATGACGACCGGGGCCTTGGGGAAGGTCTTGCTGAAGAAGACGCTGTCCTTGCCGCTGATCTTTGCGACGGTCCCGGCCTCGACCGCCTTGCCGTCGATCGTGTGGCGCCCGGGCTCGACCGCCATCCAGTAGAGGGCGTCGGTGGTGGTGTTGCAGCGGTACCAGGCGCGGTTGATGCCGCGACGACGGCCATGGCACCAGCTCGCGCCGCTGTTGTTGATGGACTCGTCGAGGCCGAGCGCCCACGCCGGAGCGGACTTGAAGTGGCGGGGGAACTCGATCATGCCGCCGTAGTGGCTGTCGATCGGTGCAGACTGGGTGCTGCCGAACTGGATGGCCGGGGTGGCGAGGGTGGCCTGGGGCAGGTCCTGTCCGCCGATGGTCGTGCCCTTGGGCAGGTCCAGGGTGGAGAGCTTGCCGATCTCGTCGGCGAGATCCGCGGCGAGGATGCCCACGTCGTCGCCGTCGGCGAGGTCGGACGGGATGCCGGAGAGATCGGACCAGGGGATGGCGTCGGTCTTGCCTCGGTAGAGGCTGCCCAGGTAGCTGGTGTCCACGGTGAACGAGCCCGAGGACAGGGAGAGGCCGGCGCCGGCGCTGTACTGGGTGTCGTTGTCGGTGCCGTCGGCAAAGCCCGCGGGCATGCCGGACAGGGACGACCACGACGGCGTGTACACCGACTCGATGTACGTGCTGTCGATCGCCTTCTTGGCCTCGGTCTGCACGTAGGTCGAGTTGGTCGAGATGGTCGTGCCGGTGATGACGATGCCGGTGCCGGCGGTGTAGGTCGTGTCGTCATCGACGCCGTCCGAGAAGCCGCTCGGAATGCCGGTGATGTTGGACCAGGAGGGCTTCAGCGCGGTCTGGTCGACGCTGAAGGTGTTGCTGGAGAGCGTGAGGCCCGTGCCCGCGCTGTAGTCGTAGTAGGCGTCGAGATCTGCGGTGAGCTCGCCGACGGTGTCGTAGCAGACGGCCTGGGCCTGGGCAGAGACCCAGCCGCTGTCCGCGGTGAACTCGGTGCCCGACAGGGAGAGGCCGGCGCCGGCGGTGTAGGTCGTGTCGGCGTCGCCGTCGGTGAGGTCCGACGGGATGCCGTCCAGATCGGCCCAGGAGACCGTGTCGCCCACCTGGCGCAGGTCCTCGGGGGCGAGTCCGCCGACGGTCTCGGCGTCGACCGCGCTGCCCGCGTACTGGGCGTAGCCGGCGTAGGGGGCGGAGCCGATTCGGATGAGGTCCATCTCGTCGCCGCCGTCGATGGCGATGCCGAGCCAGACGTTGGGTTGATCGCGAAAGATCGCCATGTCCAGGGTCTCGTTGGACCCCAGGTTGGCGGTGAACGCGCCCAGGTCGAAGTCGACGGTCTGGGTCTCGGTCCACAGGGTCGTGGAGCCGATGTCGTCCGCGTACAGGGTGAACGTGACCGACAGCGCGTTGTCGATGGGTGCGCCGTCCGCGTCCGAGAGCTCGCCCTGCACCGGGATGGTGCCAGGGTCGGCCCAGGCCGGGGTTGCGAGCAGAGCGAGGAGCGGAATCCAACTACGCATGGTGCCTCCGGGGCAATGGGGGAGCCGACCGTAGGGGAGGCGGCTGCCCGGAGGGAAGGACGAGATCGGGTCGATTTTGGACCGGTCGATTGCCGTTTTTCGCGGCGGACTTTCGTGGGGCTTGCGGTGGGTCCACACCCGTCGCCTATACACGTTGTGCCGCCTGTTCTCGGGCGCGGAACGCTCCGCCCTCAGGCGCCGCGGGCCTGTCCCGGCGCCGGAGCCTCGACCCGCGTCCACGCGCGCAGGCTGGCGAGGACGGCGTCCCCGTCGATGGGCTTCGTGAGGAAGTCGTCCATGCCGTGCTCGAAGCAGCGCGCCCGATCGCCTGCGCCCGCTCCCGCGGTCATCGCCACGATCGGCGTGTGTGCGTCCCGGCCCTGCTCGAGCGCCCGGATCCGCATCGTGGCTTCGTAGCCGTCCATCCGCGGCATGTTGCAGTCCATCAGGATGACGTCGAACGTCTCGCGCTCGAATGCCTCGATGGCCTCGATGCCGTCGCCGGCCAGGCTGACCCGGCACCC
This sequence comes from uncultured Pseudomonadota bacterium, assembly GCA_937891875.1. Lineage (GTDB taxonomy): Bacteria > Myxococcota_A > UBA796 > UBA796 > REDI01. Next base: position 2,499 of record CALATR010000284.1, read on the forward strand.
GGCGCGCTCCAGCATGCGCACGGCGATGGTCTGGTTCACCACGTTGTCCTCGACCAGCAGGACGTGCAGGTCGAGCGACTGGGGGCGGGCCCTCCGCGACGCGGAGCCCTCGCGGCTCAGGCCGAGGGCGTGGGCGAGCTCGCTACGGCGGACCGGCTCGCCGAGCACGGTAGCCCCCTCGGGCAGGCGCACAGCCAGGGCGGTACGTTCGTGGAGATCCGCGATCCAGGCGATGTTCCGGACATGAGCCAGCTCGGCGAGGCGGGCCTGCAGGGCGGTGGGATCGGCCGGGGCGCGCACGAGCCAGGTGGCATTCGGGTCCTCGGTGGTGAGCGTCAGGCCGAGCCCGTGGACCAGTGCCTCATGGGCGGCCCGACCCACCGGATCCTCGTCCACCACGACCACCCTCGGACCCGTGACGACCGCGCTCTGGGCCGGGGCGCCGGGCAGGGGCAGCTCGTACCAGAAGGTGGAGCCGACACCAGGCGTGCTGTCGACCCCGATCCGTCCGCCCATCGCCTCGGTCAGCTGCTTGCAGATCACCAGTCCGAGGCCGGTGCCGCCGTAGCGCCGGGTCGTGCTGGAGTCCGCCTGGACGAAGGGGGTGAAGAGCCGCGCCCGCTGGTCGTCGGTGAGCCCGATGCCGCTGTCCTGGACCTCGAGGCGGATCGCCCCGCTCGCCGCCACCCCCGCCCGGATGAGGATGCGGCCCTCGGCGGTGAACTTGACCGCGTTGCCGACGAAGTTCATCAGCACCTGGCGCACCCGGGTCGGGTCACCGGTCACGCGGGTGGGCAGGCCGGGCTCCAGGTGGACCAGCAGGCGCACGCCGCGGGCCTGGGCCTTGGGCGCGAAGAGCTTGGCGACCTCCTCCACCACGTCCGCGAGGTCGAAGGCGGTCTCCTCCAGATCGAGCTTGCCGGCCTCCAGCTTGGAGAAGTCGAGCAGGTCGTCGATCACGGTGAGGAGCGCGCTGCCAGACCCGCGGATGACGTCCACGAACTCGCGCTGCTCGGCGTCGAGGCGGGTGTCCTCGAGCAGCTGGGCCATGCCGAGCACCCCGTTCAGCGGGGTGCGGATCTCGTGCGACATCATGGCGAAGAAGCGTTCTTTTGCGCGACCGGCCTCCTCGGTCGCGCGCTTCGCGTCGCGCAGCTGCTCGGTCCGTAGGTGGACCTTGTGCTCGAGCGTCTCGTTGAACGCCGCGACCTGGTGGTAGAGCCGGGCGTTCTGCAGGGAGATGGCGGCCTGGGCGCCGAGCATCGTCAGCACGCCGGCGTGGGCGGGGGTGAACGCGGCGGGGGCGAGCGGGTTCTCAAGGTAGATGGCGCCGGTGAGGACGCCCTTGCGCGCGAACGGCAGGCACATGGCCGAGCGCACCGCGCTGCCTTGCACGTAGGGGTCCGCCCGGAAGCGCGGGTCGCTCTGGGCGTCCTCGACGACGAGCAGGTCGAGGGTGCGGCTCGCCAGGTGCACGACCGACCGGGCGATGGCGTCATGGCGGTCGAGCGGGGTGTCGAGACGCGTGGTGGCCCCGGACGCGGTGCGCTCGCCGACGGCGATCAGGCCCTCCCGCTCATCGGCGAGCAGCAGGATCCCGCGCGGCGCGCCGGTGTGGTGCAGGGCGACCTCCAGGACCGCCGGGACCAGCGACTCCAGGTCGAGCTCCTGGGAGACGGCGTGCAGGGCGTCGACGATGGCGGCCTGGTCGAGGGCGCCGATCCCTGGTGTCGACTCGGGACCCTGCGCGCGGAGTCGGGCGGCGGCGGCGGTGGCGCCCCAGCGCTCGAAGCACCCGGCCGCGCGATCCCGCAGGTGTTCCGCCTCTCGGTGCAGCTCCTGCTTCGTCAGCAGGTCCGCCCGCCGCAGCAGCAGCCAGCCGGCGTGGTGGTGGGCGCCCTCCTGCTCGGCGAGCTCGACCGCCTGCTGCATGAGCGCGGCGGCCGTGTCGGTGCGGCCGGAGATGGCGGCATGCTCGGCGTCGAGCGCCCGGGCCTTGTAGGCGAGGTGGCGGGCGCCGCCCTTGGCGAGCTTCTTCAAGGCGCCGCGGTGGCGGGTGATCCGCTTGCGCAGCGCCGCCTTCGGCCGCTTCCCGGCGAGGGCGCCCGCGCTGATCCCCTGGATGAAAGCCAGCTCGGAGGCGGTGATTCGGCCGAATGCGATCTGACCGATGTTCAGCGCCACCGGCTCCAGGATGTCATAGGCTCGAGCCCACGCCCCGAGGGAGATCAGGGTGGCGGCATACACGACCCGTGCGTCCACGGAGAACTGGTCCTCCAGCGGCCGGCCCTCGAGCTCGAAGGGATCGGCTGCGTCCACGTCGATCTCACCACGCAGGAACCTGGTGGTCGTCCGCAGCATGTGGGTCAGCTCGTGGGCGCGGTCGAACAGGGGTACGCCGGAGGTGCCCTTCACGGAGCTGGCCACGTCGAGCAGGGTGTCCAGGTGGAGTCCCGAGTGCACGGCGAGCGGCGTGTACAAGACGAAGGCAGCACCAGCGTCGACGAACACGCCCCGCTCCATGGCGGTGTGCCACGCTTCGAAGCAGCGGGACGCGGCTGCGGCGGCCGGCCTCACGCGCCACTCCAGGAACGCCCCGCGGAGGTAGGCGACCAGGGTGCTGTTTCTCCCGTTGAGCCGCTCGTGCACCTTCGCCGCGAGCGAGCCGATCTCCCAGCCGCTCCTGGCGTCATTGAAGATGACGCTTCGAAAGAGCGCCAGGTTGGCCATCGCCTCGCCGACGTCCGGGTTCAGCCCGTGGCGGCGGGCCAGGAGGAGCTGGGTCGTCCACAGGCAGATGAACGTCGGGATCTCCCGGCTCATGTAGGCGATGCCGAGGCTGCGCTGCAGGATCGTGGACGCGCCCAGGAACCCGGGATCCGAGGCCGCGTCCAGTTCGATCAGCTTCTCGCACGTGCCCACCTGGGTCATCACCCGCAACACGCGGATCGCGATCTGGGCGGGATTGGGCCTTCGGGGCACGCGCACGCCCAGGTGGCGCAGGCCGGCGATGGCGATGTCCAGGGCCTTGCCCGGGGTGTCCAGGTCCAGGAAGATCGCCTGGGCTCGCCAGGCGACCACGGCTCCGAACGCGGGGGCCGAGAGCGAGCGAGCCATCAGCGCGTCCATCGCCGCGGCGCCCTCCTCCCGTCGGCCCGACAGCCACAAGGTCCTTGCCCGGCCGAAGAGCAGAGGGAACGCGATCGCCTCGCCGTCTTGGAACGGCGTGTCGCCCAGGAGGGCGCTCCCGGCGGCGTAGTGGTTCTTTGCCCTGCGGAATGCGGCGTCCCGCTCGGCGCGCTGTCCCGCGATTCGATGCAGGTCCGCGAGGCGCAGCTGGCCGGCCTCGGTCTCGGGCGGGTGGCCCCGCTCCAAGACGTCCACGATCCGGTAGATCGCTCCTTCGAGATCCCGCTCGGTGGTCCGGGCCAGCAGCACTCGCCCGAGCCGGTCGAAGATCTCCGTCTGGGCGTTCGGGCTCAGCCGGGCCGCGCAGGCCTCGTGGATGCGCTCGTGAGGGAACTGGAGCCGACCGGGACCACGCTGCACCAGGACGCCCGCTTCGAGGGCGGGGAGCAGTCGAGTGTGGGCGTCGCTCGGTTCCAGGTCCTGCACCGCCGCCAGCTCGTCGAGGTGGACGGACGTTCCCATGCAGCTGGCCACCTCCAGCAGGGCTCGCGTCGGCTCGGGGAGTGCGCTCAGCCGCGCCGCAGTCGCCTCTGCGGCGTCCGCCGGGAGGTCCGAGCTGCGGATCTCCTCCAGGGACCAGGACCAGCCGCCGGCACCCTGCCAGTGGATGGCGCCGCCGTGGACCAGGTGCCGGAACAGGGAGCGGAAGGAAAGCGGGTTGGTTCCTGCACGATCGGCGATGAGTCCGGCGAGGTCGACGACGGCCTCGGGGGTGAGCTGCAGGGCGTCGGCGACCGAGTCGCACAGAGCCTCCACCGGAAGGTCTCCGAGCGTCACGCTGGTATCGACCAGCGGATCCAGGGGCGAGGGGGCTGACCGCTTCCGTCCGGCGGTGACGACCAGCAACCCGGGGAGCTTCCGCGGGGCGACGAACTCCTGGAGCAGCTGCAGGGAGTGGCTGTCCGCGTTGTGGGCGTCGTCGAGGACGATGACCAGCGGACTGTCGGCGGAGGTCGTGGTCGCGATGAGGCGGCGCAAGCCGAGGGCGAGGCGGCCTCGCGTGTCCAGGCCGTCTTCGAAGTCGACGTCGGCGGGAGCCGGGAGCACGTGCGCCAGCGTCGGGACCACCCGGATGAGGGCCTGGGCGAGAGAGCCGAGTGGGAGCAGGTCGGATCGGAGGCGGTCGAGCTCGGCGCTGGAGAGGGTGAGCCAGCGCTGGGCGAGGTCCTCGAGCGCGTCGGCGATCGCAGGAAATGGGGACGGGCCGGCCCGCGGCTCGAAGCGGCCCGCGACCAGCTGCCCGCCCCGCCCCACCACCGCCGGCTCGAACGCGGACACCAGCAGGGTCTTGCCGACGCCGGCGTCGCCGGACACGTCCACGACCGTGAGACCCTCGGTGCAGCAGCGGTCGAGCGCCTCGTCGAGGGCCCGCAGCTCGGCCTCACGACCGTACGCCCGGGTGCTGAAGGTGACGTCCGTCCGCAGCTCGTGGCGGCCCAGCTCGAAGCCGTCCAGCGGATGGCCCTGCTGGAGGATCTGCCTCATCGATCGCAGGTCTTCGCGTACCCCGGTGGCGGTCTGGTAGCGCCGCGCCGGGTCCTTCTCCAGCAGCCGCTGCACCAGCGCGCAGACGGGTCGGGGCAGGTCCGGGCGGGCCGCGGCCAGCGGCTCCGGAGTGACCGCGAGGTGGCGGTAGACGAGCTCGTCGGGGGAGTCGGCCTCGAACGGCGGTCGCCCGGTGAGCAGCTCGTGGAGGACGCCGCCCAGGACGTAGAGATCGGCGCGGGTGTCCCGGCCGCGGCTCATCCGACCGGACTGCTCCGGCGCGAGGTAGCGGGGCGAACCGCGCAGCCCGGGGCCGTACAGGGCGTCCTGACCCGGGGGGAGCCGCTCCGCCCACTCGAGATCGCAGAAGACCGCGTCACCTTCGGGGGTGATCACGCAGGTCTCGGGGCGCAGGTCCTGGTGCACGATCCGGCGGGCGTGCAGGTCGGCGAGGGCTGTGGCGAGGGCAGCGGCGATCGCCAGCCGCTCGTCCAGGTCCACGGTCGGGTCGTCGAGGAGCTCGCCGAGGCGGCGGCCGGCGGGCAGGGTCGTGACCAGGTGGGGAAGGCCGCCCAGCTCGATGATCTCCAGGGCGCGGGTGACGTGGGAGCCGCCGGTCGACTGGAGCAGCTCGAGCTCGTGCTGCAGCGCCTGCCGACTCCCCGGATCTCCCCCGTGCGCCGCCTTGAGCGCGACATCCACCCCGTCCGCACGGCGGTGGCCGAACGTGGTCCGCGGCAGGCCGGGTAGCCTGCCGTGCAGCTCGTATGCGGATGCGATGTGGCTCATGACCGTCCCTGTTCGCTGCGATCGGACGCAGAGGCCTCCCACTTGATCGGCCGGTCACCGCCCTTGCGTACCACTTCTCACCGGGTGGGATGTCAACCCACAGGACCGCCTGGTGGAACGCGCTAGCCTCCCCCTGTGCCCCCAGCCCCGAGGATCCCGATGCCCGCCGTCCGCGAACAGGACCGTCCCCTGCACGACGATGTCCGCCTGCTCTCGTCCAGCCTCGGCCGCACGATCCGCCGCCTGGAGGGCGAGGAGGTGTACGAGGCGGTCGAGGGGCTGCGTCAGGCGACCCGGGCCCGCCGCCTGGGCGAGCCCGGCGCCGCCACCCTGCAGGAGCTGCTGACCCGGGTCGACGGCCTGTCGGTGGACGTGGCCGCGCGCGTGGCCCGGGCGTTCACCCTGTTCTTCCTGCTGATCAACACTGCCGAGCAGGTGCACCGCGTCCGCCGCCGCCGGGCCTACGCCCGCGACCCCGACGTGCCACCCCAGCCGGGCTCGATCCCCTGGGCGCTGGCCCAGTTGAAGCAGGAGGGGCTCTCCGCCGAGCAGGCTGCCGCCGCCCTCGAGGCGCTCGAGGTCCAGCCCGTCCTCACCGCGCACCCCACCGAGTCCACCCGCCGCACCCTGCTGGCGCTCCAGGCCCGGGTCGCCGCCCTGCTGCTGGGTCCGGAGGACGCCCGCCACCGCCGCGCGGACGCCATCGCCACCGAGGTGGAGATGCTGTGGTTGACGGCGGAGAACCGTCCGGATCGTCCCGTCGTGCTCGACGAGGTCAGCACGGTGCTGTGGTACCTGGACAGCCGCCTCGCCGACGCGGGCACGGCGGTGCTCCGGGCCACGGAAGACGCCTTCGAGCAGGTCTTCGGCCAGCCCCTGCCGCGCCGACCCCAGCTCGTCATGGGCAGCTGGGTCGCCGGCGATCGCGACGGCAACCCCTACGTCACCCCCCAGACCACCCTCGCCGCTGCCCGCCGGGCCCAGCACCTCACCCTGCGCCGTCAGGCCGCCCAGGTCGAGGCGCTGATCCCCAAGCTGTCGCTCTCCACCCAGGTCGTGCCGGCCCACCCGCCGCTGCA
>CALATR010000285.1 GCA_937891875.1 uncultured Pseudomonadota bacterium
CGAGCGAACGTCGCGACCAGGGCCAGCCCGACGACGGCGCGGTGCTCGGCGGCGAGTCGAATGGCGAGCGGACCGGAGAAGGACTCGCCGACCGCGACCAGGGGGCCGTCGGGAAGGCGCGGAAGGAGCAGGTCGTACAGCGCGTCGTAGGGGAGTGCGCGGTCCGTGGGGTGATCGAGCACCACCGCGGGGCGCTCGCCCAGGGCCGTGAGCAGCGGCGTGAACAAGCGGCCGGTGCCGTCCATGCCGGGGAGCAGGATCAGCGTGGGCTCGGTCACCGCGGTCAGCTCCCGTCGAAGGTCTTCGGCGGGGGCGGCAGGCTCTCTCGCCGCTCCCACACCGGGGCGAGGACAGGCACGACCGCCCTGGACATGACCCGGCCGCCGGGCAGGGGGGAGAGGCTCGGGCCCACGTCCTTGGCCCCCTCGCGGATCCGCTTGCGAAGCTCGTTGTCGTCGAGGGGCTCCGGAGGCTGGGGCAGCGCCGACAAGGTGCCGGCGGTGTTGGCGAAGTCGACCCAGATGTCCTCGTAGGCGAGGAAGTCGCGGTTGGCGACGTAGAAGAAGACGAGCGCGCGGTCGCCGTGCTTCTCCACCCGGCCGATCATCCACTCGAAGCGCTCGCGGCGGGTGCACAGGGCGCTGGCGGTCCAGGTGGTGTCGGTGACGACGGGCTCGTCCCAGACGGCGGGATCGCACTCGGTGAGCGCGATGTTCTTCACCGGGATCCCCAGGTCGGTCTCGTAGACGATGTCCCAGCGCACGTCCCAGAAGCGCGAGAAGTCGGTGGCGTCGACGGCGATGCGGTCGCGCTCGACCTTCACCGTGCCGCCTTCGGCCGGCATGCGCAGTGACCAGCCCGGCCCGACGTGGGGCTCGCCCACGGCCTTGCCCACCTGCCCGCCGGACGTACCGCACAGGTTGAGCAGCAGGGCAGGGACGATGGCGACTCGCATGGCACCTCCGGGCGTGGGACCAGCCATCGGTTAACCTCGCAGACCTGATGTCCCGAGGTGGTGGTGAAGGCCCTCGTCACGACGCTCTCGGCTCCCCTGGCCGCAGCTGACGCCCTGTACGAGCAGGGACGCCTGGGTGCCGCGCTGACCGCATACCGGGATCTGCTCGATCAGGCCCAGGACAAGGCGGATCGTACGGCCGAGGCCGTCGCCCGCGCCATGGTCGCGCGCTGCCTGCTGCAGGTCCCCGAAGAGGGCGTGGACGGGGTCGAGGAGGCCGAGCACCACCTGGGCGCGGTCGCGTACTTCGAGGCGGATCTCCACGTGGAGGCGCAGGCCCGACTCCAAGGCACCCGGGCGCGCATGGCCGGCGGCCAGCCCGCCCTGCTCACCTACCTTCGCTGGGCCGACGAGCGCGGTCACAGCGCATCCATCGTCGATGCGTGCGTGCTCCTCTCCCGCAGCCAGCGGGGGGAGGACCGGGCCATGTGGCTCTCCCGCGCGGTCGAGGAGGCGGAGGCGGCCGGTCGGGTGCGCCAGGCCGGCATGCTCGCGCTGGAGCTGGGCGGCATCCTGGACGCGGACGGGCGGCTCGAAGAGGCGGCGCGGGCGTACGGGCGCGCGTTCGAGCACCAGGTGACCCACGGCAGCCCGCGCGGAGCGGCCAGCGCAGCCTGGGCCAAGGGCAACGTGCAGGCCCGCATCGAGGACGACGGCGAGGCGCGGGTCACCCTGGAGGAGGCGGTCAAGCGGGCGAGCGCTGCCGAAGAAGCCAGGGATATCCTGGCCCTTGCGCTGGCAGACCTGGCG
>CALATR010000286.1 GCA_937891875.1 uncultured Pseudomonadota bacterium
GCAGCGACGCCCAGCAGGAAGATCCCGATGCGGATGACGGTGTCGATGAGCCAGGCGACCGCGCGCCGGCCGGGGCCCGCCAGCTGGTGACGGAAGCGCACGCGCTCCGGCGTCTCCACGTACGCTCTGGTGTCCAGCAGCAACGCCCCTCCGACGCCCGGTCGTACCCGATCCTCCGGCCGACCTCCACCCGCGACGACCATAGACCCGCAGCGCCGTCGCGGGTGCGACGGATCGACGCAAGTCCACGGGAGGCGGCGAGCGTCGTTGTAGCGGTGCTACAGTGCCGATCGGTATGCACCCTGACGGAAGGCCCCACATGCGCCGTACCCCCGCTATTCTCGCTCCATCCGTGCTTCTCGCCCTCGCCGCGACCGTGGCGAGCGCGTCGGACCGGCCCGCCGACCGCGGCCCGTCCGCAGGCGCACCGGGAGCGGAGAGCCCGTCCATCACCCTCGTGCCAGGCAAGGCCGCCCGCGCCACCAACGCCATCTCCGACGGTGGACTGCGCCTGGAGCGCGTCGATGTTCTCGACGCCAGCGGATCCTGGTACCGCACGCCCTGGGCTCCGGGCCTGTGGGAGATCCAGCTCTCCAAGGACGATGACACCGACTTTGCGAGCGCCGATCGCTGTCTCTCCGTGAGCGCGAATCCCGACCTCGCCAGCGGCGCGCCGTTCGATGCCGACAGCGTGATGTTCCGCGTCGGTCCGAGCACCGTGGACGGCCACGCCAGCACGCTCGCTTCCGGCGCGATCATGGATCTGCCCGAGAGCGTCGACTACGCCGAGGGCACCTGGTTGCTCACCCGCGGCGCCGACGGCGGCACCGCGCCCCTGGCCCTCACCTTCCTGTACGTCGACGGCAGCAGCGACACCGTCTCGGTGGACATCCTCGAGGCGTCCATCGTCGGCGCGACCCGCGACCGATCCGCCGCGGACGGCAGCTGGCAGGCGACCGGCGACTCCACCCTGCTCGCCGAGTCCGGCTGTGGCGCAGGCGTCGACGTCATCTGGATCGCCAACCCCGAGCCGGGCCGCGCCGTGGCCTCGGTGCAGGTGGACTACCCGACCGCTGGCGCCGCCACCCTGTCCGGCCCCCTCGCCCTGTCCATCGCCACCGATCCGGTCGGCCTGGACGCCACCTTCGACTGGCGCGGCAGCTGGGTCGCGGACGGCGCTGTGGACGCCGGCGACAACGCCCTGTGGCACCAGATCTCCTGGACCGAGGACCTGGTCGACGAGAGCGAGCTCTCCCTCTACGTCGCCTGCTCGGACGACGGCCGTACCTGGAGCGAGGACCTCGGCCCGATCAGCTCCGGTCTGGGCGATGACCCCGCTGGCACCGACTTCGATCCGATCTGCTCCGGCCGCTTCGTGCGCTACCGGGTCGTGCTGACCGCCCAGGCGGACACCTCGCCCGTACTCGAGGACGTCACCTTCTGGTACGACCTCGACGCTGACCTCGACGGCTACGGCAAGAACGGCATCCTCGGCTCCTGGGACTGCGACGACAGCTCCGCCGACGTGTGGCCCGGCGCGCCCGACCAGTGCGGTGACGGCATCGACTCCGACTGCGACGGCATCGGCGGCCCGGACGGCGACGAGGACGGCGACGGCCTCACCTGGCGTGAGGAGCAGGCCCGCGGCAGCTCCGACTGCTCGGGCGACACCGACCTCGGCGACTTCGACGCCGACGACATCGTGAACCCGTTCTTCAACAGCGACGGCACCCCGTCGGTCACCCACACCTGGACGAACGGCCTCGACCCCTTCGCCCACAACATGCGCAGCCTCGGCCAGTTCGACCGTCTCGGCAAGGACGACGAGGAAGGCACCGAGATCGACTGGGGGACCTACGCGGCCTGTGGCGGCGGTGA
>CALATR010000287.1 GCA_937891875.1 uncultured Pseudomonadota bacterium
CTGAGCCGCGGCTGCAACGGGCGCCACCAGGCGGACCAGCTCGTCCTCGGTCGGCGCCCGGCTCCGCTCGCGGACCCAGAGCAGCACGCCAGAGAAGAGGAGGTGCACGAGGACCTCGACGTCGGAGTCCGTGGAGATCTCGCCGCGGTCGATGGCCCGCCGGAAGGGGCGCTCGAACGCCTGGATCAGCTGCTGCTGTGACTTCACGCCGAGATCGGCCAGGTCGGGATCGTCGACCATCATCACCCGCGAGATCGCAAGTCCCTCGGGGGTGAGCATGTTGGCGGCGAGCTGCCGGGAGACCGCGCGAAGATCGTCGGCCAAGCAGTCGCCTGGCGGCAGGCCATCGATGCGAGCCACCTCGGGCTCGATCAGCGCCTCCACCAGATCCTGCTTGGTCGGCCAGCGCCGGTAGATCGTCGTGCGGTGCACGCCGGCGGCCTGGGCGATGGCATCGACGCTGAGCCCCGCGTAGCCGACCCGCGCCAGCTCGGAGAGGGTGGCCTCCCGCACGCTGTTGACGATCCGCTTGCTTCGCGGGCCGCTCTGTACGCCCCGCGTTCGTCTCGTGTCGCTCGACATGGCCGGTCCCTATGTCCGCGCTCCCGACCGGTCCACCCCGGACCTCCGGCTGCAAAAAATGGCGACATCACGTCGCCTCAAATGGCGACTGCATGTTGCCATTCGGGGGCGATCGTGCATACGCTCCGGGAGCAGCCTGGAGGTGCAGCCATGGGTCCGACCTGGGATCACGAGACCGATCTGGTCGTCGTCGGCAGCGGTGCGGCCGGCATGCTCGCGGCGATCGTCGCGGCGTCACGGGGTCAGCGCACGATCGTCGTGGAGCGCGAGCCCACGTGGGGCGGCACCTCCGCGTGGTCCGGGGGCGGCCTGTGGATGCCGAACAACCCGCTCATGCAGCGGGACGGCGCCGGGGACTCGCCCGAGAAGGCCCTCACCTACATGGACGCGTGCATCGGTGAGGTGGGTCCGGCCAGCAGCCCGGAGCGCCGAAAGGCCTACGTCGCCACGGCACCCAAGGTGGTGCAGTTCCTCGCGGACGAGGGGGTCAACTGGGTGAGAGCGGAGGAATATCCCGACTACTACCCCGATCGTCCCGGCGGCATGATCGGGCGCGGCGTCGAGGCGGACGTGCTCGACGGCAACAAGCTGGGCGACATGCGCAAGACACTGGCGGCCATGGACGGCATGCCGGCGATGGCGCTCACGACCCGCTCGGTGCAGTACCTGCCCGTCGCCTTCCGCACGATCAAGGGCTTCCTCGGCACGACCCGCATGATGCTGCGGACCCTGTGGTGGCGGCTGACCGGTCGGGACCCGCTCCCCATCGGCAACGCCCTGCTGGGCAGCCTCGGAATCATCGCCCAGCGCCACCGGATCCCCATCTGGCTCGAGTCCCCCATGGTCGAGCTGGTCGAGGAGAACGGCGGCGTCACCGGGATCGTCGTCGAGCGAGAGGGTCGCCGCGAGCGGGTGCGCGCCCACGCCGGCGTCATGCTGACCGCGGGCGGCTTCGCGAAGAACAGCAGCATGCGCCGCAAGTACCAGCCGGTCGGTGGCGAGTACACCTCGGTCAGCCCGGGCGACCAGGGCGAGGCGATCCTCGCGGGCAAGCGCATCAAGGCGGCGACGGCGCTGATGGACGACGCATGGTGGGGGGCCTCCTTCCTCCACCCGGACGGCTCGACCAGCTTCTCGGTGCACGAGCGCTCGATGCCGGGCTGCATCCTGGTCGGTCCGGACGGCCAGCGCTTCTGCAACGAGTCCGCCTCCTACATCGACGTGGGGCACGCCATGCTGGAGCTGAACCCAGGCGGAGATCCGCCTCCTACCTGGCTCATCATGGATGCACGCCACCGGCGCCGCTACATGTTCGGCCAGGCCCTGCCCGGTCAGACGCCCAAGGAGTGGTTCACCTCCGGGTTCATGAAGAAGGCCGACACCCTGCGCGGGCTCGCCGAGCAGTGCGGCATCGACCCCGACGGCCTCGAGGCGGCGGTCCAGCGCTTCAACGGCTTCGCCCGCGCCGGCCGGGACGAGGACTTCCACCGCGGCGCCACCGCCTACGACAACTACTACGGGGACGCCCGCAACAAGCCCAACCCCAACCTGCTCCCCATCGAGCGGGGCCCGTTCCTGGCGGCGCGCATGGTGCCCGGCGACCTCGGCACCAAGGGCGGCCTGCTCACCGACGAGCACGCCCGGGTCCTGCGGGTCGACGGATCGGTCATCCGCGGGCTCTACGCCGCCGGCAACACCACCGCGTCGGTCATGGGCCGCACCTACCCCGGCCCGGGCTCCACCCTGGGCCCGTCGACGACGTTCGCCTTCCTGGGCGCACAACACGCCCTCGACGTGCTCCTGCTCGGTGTGCAGCAAGAGAAGCAGGAGGTGTCCGCATGAAGCTGAACGACAAGGTCTTCGTGGTGACCGGAGGCGGCTCCGGCATCGGGCAGCAGCTGGTGCTCGAGCTGCTGCGGCGCGGCGCTCGGGTCGCGGCGGTCGACCTGCGACAGGAGGGGCTCGACGAGACCGTCCGCCTGGCCGCCTCGGGCGACCGACTCTCGGTGCACCAGGCCAACATCACCGACAAGGAGCGGGTCTTCGCGCTGCCCGAGGAGGTGTCCGCCCACCACGGCGCCATCGACGGGCTCATCAACTGCGCGGGGATCATCCAGCCCTTCGTCGACTTCAAGGACCTCGAGTACGACGTGATCGAGCGGGTGCTGAACGTGAACCTGTGGGGCACCATCCACATGCTCAAGGCCTTCCTGCCGAGCCTGCTGGCGCGCCCCGAGGCCCACATCGCCGACGTCTCCAGCATGGGTGGCTTCCTGTCCTTCCCCGGGCAGACGCTCTACAGCGCGTCGAAGGCCGCGGTGAAGCTCCTCACCGAGGGGCTGTACTCCGAGCTCATGGAGACCAGCGTCGGCGTCAGCGTCGTCATGCCCGGCGCCGTCGCGACCCACATCACCGAGAACTCCGGCGTCGACGGCCCGGCGGCTCCGGACTCGGACAAGGCGGCCAACATGACCACCCCGGCCGACGTGGCCGCGAAGGTGATCCTCGACGGAATCGAGCGGAAGAAGCTCCACATCTTGGTCGGGCGGGACGCGAAGATGCTCCACATCGCCAGCCGCATCTCCACCTCGTGGGCGACGCGCTTCATCCAGCGACAGATGAAGTCCATGAGGGAGTAGTGCACGCGCCGGTGAGGTAGAACGGGGCCAGTCCTGCTGCCCCGAGTCACGCATGAGCGACGACCACACCATCCGCGTCATGTCCCCCGGCCAGTTCGAGCCGGAGGACCACTACTATCCGCGGGTCCCCAACGCCCTCCTCCATCCGCTGGTCAAGGCGGTCTTCCGCCTCGGCAACGAGCGCCTGGCCAAGCGCTACTGCCACCTGCACCCCGAGGTCGACCGGGACGCCGTCCGCGAGCTGCTCGCGACCCGCCCCGCGATCTTCCGCTGGTCCGGCTCCGACCTGTTCCACGTCACCGACGAGCGTGGCGTGCGCCGCAACGTCATCATCGAGACCAACTCCTGCCCCTCGGGCCAGAAGTCGATGCCGCCGTACGCCGACGACGACCGTGGTGGCTACTACAGCCTCATCCAGAACAGCTTCCTCCCGGCCCTGCGCGCCCAGCGCAACCTGCCCCGCGGTCGCCTGGCGGTGCTGTCGGACAAGAACCCGATGGAGACCACCGGATATGCCCGGGTGATCGCTGATCTCACCGAGGAGGACGTGCTCTGGATCCCGTTCTTCACCGGGCGCAAGAACGACCACGTCCGCTGGGACGCCGGCGTGCTCGAGGTCCACCACGAGGGCGAGTGGCAGCCGATACGCGCCGCCTTCCGCTACGTGACGCAGAAGCCGTGGAACCGCATCCCGCCCATCACGAAGACGTGGATCTACAACCCCGTCCTGGCGTGCCTCGCCGGCGGGCGGAACAAGATGCTGGCCGCGAAGGCCTACGACTTCTTCAACGCCGAGATGGCCGACGCCGGACTCGTCGTGCGCGTGCCCGAGACCATCTGGGACGTGGCGCTGCAGGAGGTACCGCTGTGGGTCAACCGCATGGGCGGCGTCGCGGTCGTGAAGAACCCGTACAGCAACGCCGGCCAGGGCGTGTACACCATCACCTCCGAGGCCGAGCTGGACGCCTTCATGGAGCTCGACCACTCCTACGGGCGCTTCATCGTGCAGGCCCTGATCGGCAACCGGAAGTGGTCCAGCCGCAGCCGCGAAGGCCGGCTCTACCACGTCGGCACCGTGCCCGATCGCCACACCGACGTGTACGTGGCCGATCTGCGCATGATGATCGGCGCGGGGACGGACGGCTTCTTCCCGGTCGCGATGTACGCCCGCCGGGCGCGCACCCCGCTGGTCGACGAGCTGGACGGGCACGACTCCTGGTCGATGCTCGGCACCAACCTGTCGGTGAAGAGCGAGGCCGGGTTCTCGACCGAGCCCAACCGCCTGATGATGATGGACCAGCGCGACTTCAACCGCCTCGGCCTCGGCCTCGACGACCTCACCGAGGCCTACCTGCAGTCGGTCATGGCGACGCTGGCGATCGACCGCCTCGCCCAGCGCCTGCTGACGAAGAAGCGCACGTTCCGCCGGAACCTCTTCCGGACGCTGAACCCCGACGATGCCCTCCTCGACGAGATCATGGCATGAGCCACCTGGTCCTGTCCGACCTCGATCTGGATGCGTTCACCCCCGGCGAGATCTCCAAGGCCTGGCTCCGGCTCGCCAGCGACGGCCTCGGTCAGCCGATCCGCATCCCGCTGATCGTGGCGCGGGGCAGCCGGGAGGGTCCCGTCGCGGGCATCACGGCAGCGCTGCACGGCAACGAGGTCAACGGCGTGCCGGTCATCCACCGGCTGTTCCGCAAGCTCGACCCCAACCGGCTCAAGGGCACGATCCTGGCGGTGCCGGTCGCCAACGTGCCCGCCTACCTGCTGCACCAGCGCCGCACCGACGACGGCGTCGACCTCAACCACGTCTTTCCCGGACGCCCGGTCGGCCGCGAGGCGATCGTCTACGCAAACCGTCTGTTCGACCGGGTGATCCGCAAGATGGACGTGCTGCTGGACCTGCACACCGCCAGCCTCGGGCGGGTGAACTCGCTCTACGTCCGCGCGGACATGCGCGACCCGGTCACCCTGCACATGGCCGAGCTGCAGCGCCCGCAGATCATCGTGCACAGCCCTCCCGCCGACGGCACCCTGCGCGGCGCGGCCGGCGACGTCGGCATCCCCGCCGTCACGGTCGAGATCGGCAACCCGAGCCGCATCCACCGGGAGTACGTCAAGCGCAGCGTCACCGGCATACGCGCCGTGCTCGCCGACCGCGGCATGGTGCCCCGCCGCGAGCTGGCGCTGACGGAGCCCGCCCTGCGCTGCACCCGCTCGGAGTGGGTCTACACGGACAGCGGCGGCTTCCTCGACGTGAAGGTGCGGGTCATGGAGCTGGTCGAAGCGGGCCAGGAGATCGCGACCCTGACCGACCCCTTCGGCGACCTGATCCGCTCGTACACGGCGCCCTATGATGGCATCGTCATCGGCCACAGCGTCGATCCGGTCGCCTCCACCGGCGCGCGGATCCTCCACCTGGGTACGCTGGCGAAGCCGGGCCATCCGCTGGCGAGGGAGGAGTGATGTACACGATCGGCGTGGTCTTGAACGACCTCGGGACGTTCAAGCCCGATCAGACCACCGCCCAGCTCACCCACGCCCTCGCCGCGCGGGGTCACGACGTGTGCGTGATCGAGGCCGACGGCATCGACGTCTTCCCCGAGGGTCGCCTGGTCGCCCGCGGTCGGCCGGCCCGGGCGCTCCCCACCCCCGAGGACACGGTCGCCGCCCTGCGCGAGGCTCCCCTCGAGCGCCTGCCCCTGGCCGAGACCGATCTCGTCCTCCTGCGCACCAGCCCCGGCCGCGACCGCCGCGCCGGCCTGCACGAGCTCCTGCTCCAGCAGCTGCAGATCCACACCGATCGCGGCGGCCTGGTGCTCAACGACCCCCACGGGCTGATGGTCGCCCGCAGCAAGCTCTACCTGGCGCGGTTCCCGTCCTGGACGGTGCCGCACACGGTCGTGACCGCGGACATGCGCTCGGCGCGGCAGGCCCTGGCGGACATCGACGGACCGGCGGTGGTCAAGCCCCTCGACGGCACCCAGGGCCGCGACGTCTTCAAGATCGCCGGCCCCGACGAGCCCAACCTGTCCGCCATCCTCGCCAACCTGCTCGCCCAGGGCCCGCTGATGGTCCAGGCCTTCGTGCCCCAGGCCGCAGACGGCGACGTGCGGGTCCTGCTCGTCAACGGCAAGCCCGTCGTGGTCGACGGCCGCGCCGCCACCGTACGCCGGCGCCCCGCCAAGGGAGAGTTCCGGAGCAACGTCCATCTTGGCGGATCCGCCGAGTTCGCCCCCCTGACCCCCGCCCTGCGCAAGGTGGTCAAGGCGGTCGGCCCCCAGCTGCGCCGGGACGGCCTCTTCTTCGTCGGGCTCGACACCATCGGCGACCGCATCGTCGAGTGCAACGTCTTCTCCCCCGGCGGCCTCGCCGACGCGAGCCGCTTCGCCGACCGCGACTTCCTGACGCCCGTCATCGACACCATCGAGGCGCGGATCGCCGCGGCGGTGGAGAAGAAGGCGGCGGGGGGCGGGGGGTCACCAGCCTAGCCAGGCTAGGCGGCCAGCTTGCGGAGCATCACCGAGACCCGACGGCAGAGCTCCTGAATGACCGGCCCGTCCGCGCAGTCGATCAGGTAGAACACCGCGGACAGCTCACCGGCGCTGCCCTGGGCGATTTCGTAGTGGTGTCGCCGAGCCTGACCGGTTCGAAGCCGGCCCTCAGCGATGTTGAGCACTACCGACTGGCTGGACCGGACCGCCTGATCTCGGAGCGCACTGCAGCCCCTGGGGAACTGCAGGTGTCGAACGCGCCTGGCTGCGTCCACGGCGACCTTGAAGACGTCCATGTCCTCGTAGGGAAAGGCACCACGCATCGATCCTCCTGTTCGGGCCGGAGGGATTCACGAGTCGGCCCGTCACCGCGCAGCGGGGCCGCGAGTGAGTCCCGCAGGGCGAACAGGAGGATCGGCAGGATCAAGGGCGGACCGTGGAGTCCGGAAGTCGGAAGTCCGGATGACCGGAGACCGGATGACCGGATGACCGGAGACCGGAGTCCGGATGACCGGCAGACGGGAGGTCCTAAGCCTCCTTCAACGCCTGGA
>CALATR010000288.1 GCA_937891875.1 uncultured Pseudomonadota bacterium
CGGCGCCTCGGTGTCGGAGTCGGAGTCCGTGTCGGAGTCCGTGTCGGAGTCGGTGTCCGTGTCGGTGTCGGTGTCCACCGGGTCGCCCGCGCACGCGGTGAGGGCGCACAGGAGCAGGAGAGGCAGGGACCGGGTCATCGGACCTCCGAGGTGGATCACAGGCGCCCTCCGGGGAGCAGGTAGAGAGCGCCGCCGTTCGGGCCGCGGGTGTCATCGGTGGGCACGGCCGCGGCGATGTCGTCGTAGCCATCGCCGTCGAGATCCCCGATCGCCTCGAGCCGCACCCCCAGGTCGACGATGCGGTGGGTGAGGTCGCCGATGTCGAACGTGCCCTCGGTGCCGCCGAGCAACAGGCGGGCCCCCCCGGGCACGTTCGAGTGGATCCACACGTCGTCGAGGCCGTCGCCGTCGATGTCACCGGCGGGACCGGCCGCCTTGGCGACGTACGCCCGAGCCTCGCCGCCGCACACGGTGACCGGGGCAGAGCCGAGGTCGAACGTGCGCCTCACGCCGCCGTACGCGATGTAGCCGCAGCCGGCGTAGTCGGTCGACCAGCTGGCGCCGAAGACGATGTCGTCGAGGCCGTCGCCGTTGAAGTCCCCGACGAAGTCGAGCACGTTCGCGCCGCGGTCACCCAGCTCGGGGGAGATCAGCCGCACGTCGGCGGTGTCCACTGCGCGCGCGTACACCGGCAGCGTGCCCTGGAAGAGGTAGGCCGTCGCGGGGTGGGTCGATGAGCGGTTCAGCGAGGTCGCACCGACCAGCAGATCGGCGCGACCGTCGCCGTTCACGTCGCCGTCGATCGACACGGCCTCGCCGAGGCGCTCGTCTGCTTCCCCGATGACGACGGCGTCCGCCGCGTTGTGGTCGACCTCACCGGTCGGCGTGTGGGTGAAGACGTAGACGGCGCCGGCCCTGGACAGCGCCTCCGAGGATCCCGCCACGAAGTCGTGCTTGCCGTCACCGTCGAGGTCCCGTCCCCCATCGAGCACGAACCCGAACCTCGTGTTCTCGACGCCACCCCGGATCACCGCGCTGGCTTCATCGAGCCCGCGAGACCCGACGGTGGACCCGGTGAACAGGTACACCGCACCCGCACCCTCCGCCTCGGCCGAGTCCTCGAACGGCTGGGCGAACAGGACGTCGGTACGTCCGTCGCCGTCCTGGTCTCCAGCGGAGGCGACGACGATCCAGGGGCGGGTGCCGGTGATGTCCAGCGTCGCGACGCGCTCCACCTCGGGCGTCGAGAAGGCCCTTCCGCCCGCGATCACCCACGCCGAGGTACTGCCGGTGGCGATCAGGTCAGGCACGCCATCGCCGTCGAAGTCTTCCAGGCGGCGCAGGCTGCGGAGCCCGAGGAAGCTGTCCTCCTTCCCGTACACGGCGGGGACATCCTCCGTCAGCCACAGGTCGGCGCACTGCTCCCAGATGTCTGCCAGGTCTGCGTCGCAGTCGTTCTTCACCCCGTCGCCGCAGATCTCTTCGGCGCCTGGGTGGACCTCGGCAAGGGAGTCGTCGCAGTCGGAGTCGTCGTCGACCAGGCCGGCGCGATCCGCGCAGACCATGGTCGTGGCGGTCGGGTCGCCAAAGCCGTCGCGGTCGCCGTCCGCGTGGAGGAGCACGCCCCCGGTGAGGTCGGCGTCCTCCTCGTCGACCAGCGCGTCGCAGTCGTTGTCGACACGGTCGCAGACCTCATCGGCCCCCGGATGGCGGCGCGGATCCTGGTCGTCACAGTCTCCTTCGCCAGCGCTGAAGCCGTCCTGGTCGATGTCGGGGTCCCACTCGTCGGTGTCTTCGTCGGTGTCCGTGTCGGCTTGGGTGTCGGGATCCGGGTCGTCGGTGGCCTCGGGCTGCGGACGCGCACAGGCGGTGACCGCCGCTGCGAGCAGCAGGACTCCTACCGATGTCGACCAGCAGCTCCGGGACACGGGACCTCCTCCGCAGACGGTACGAGGGTCGCCCCGCGCCGTCCATTCCAGAGGGAGAAGCCGTGCGCTAGAGGCGCAGCACGACCTCGGTCCGGGCCGCCGAGTGGTGGGTCAGATCGTCGCTGACGCTCCAGGCGAGGGTGACGAAGGTCGGGCTTCCAGGCTGGATATCCAGCGGCGCGTCCTCGCCGCGCGCGACCAGCACCAGATCCACCGTCGTGCGTGCGCCGTCCTTGCCGGTCGCGCTGCGGATCCACCGGGACTGCACCGGGTGGTGCTGGGGCGGGTCGGCCACGTGGTGCTCGGCGAGTACGCTGCCGTCGTCGAGGACGGCGACCATGGCGAGGTGGGCGCCGCGCAGGCCGGCGCGGTCGCTGATTCCGAAGGCGACCCAGCCCGGTCCGGGCGCCTCGATGTGCACGCGCAGGACGTCACCGTCCAGCGCTACGTCCGCCTGCATGCCGGCGCCGGTGAGGCTCTGCACCGCACCGACCATCGTGAGCCAGCCCAGCACGCCGCTCACTCGGCGGCGCCGGTCCAGGTCGATGCCGACGTGATCGTCCAGGCGTCGTCCCGGTGGACCAGGGTGACGGCGGAGACCAGGACCATGTCGCCGGTCCGGCGCACGGTGGACGCCGTCGCGACCCGCCCGTGCACGTCGATGGCGCAGATCGTCAGGTCGATGGGCTTGCCCCCGATCCGGCCGGCGTCCACCCCGCCCAGGTAGGCCTCGGCGGTGAGCACCAGCTCCTGGTCGGGCAGCTGTACGACCTCCACGTACGCCGGGTGCAGGTGCTTGCCCGCCGTGGTCGCGTCACCGCGCGCGACGGCTTCCGTGAACGAGGTGAGGGCTGCGGCGACATCGCCGTGGGGTGCTCCGGAGAGCGAAGCGAGGGTGACGAGGGTCAGCATGGGGCACTCCAGTGTTGCTTGAGCAACAGTTTGACGGACAGGGGAAGGGGAAGGCGCGGTGGCGGGGCGCCATCTTCAGCGTTCGAGCACGGACTCCAGGTGGTCGAGCACCGCGCGGAACGCAGCGAGCTGGTGATCGGACAGATCGCCGAAGATCCGGCGGCGCTCTTGCTGGACGAGGGGCTGCAGCCGAGCGACGAGCACCTCGCCCTCCGCCGTCAGCCCCACCAGCGAGGCGCGGCCATCGGACGGATCGGGCTCCCGGGCGACCAACCCCCGGCGCACCAGCGTGGCCACATGCCGGGAGATGTTCGGTCGATCCCCGATCGCCGGCTCCACCAGCTCCTGCTGCCGAACCGCGCCAACTTGGGCCAGCCGCATCAGCAGGAAGAAGTGCTCCGGCGGCAGGCCCGGCTCGTGCTGATCCAGGAAGCGCACCAGGTCCAGCCGGAGAAGCCGCTGCAGGCGGTAGATCCGAAAGGCGAGGGCTTCATCGATGGGGGCGAAGGGCTCGGTCATGGAGGGAGTGTAGCGGGGATGTGTTGCCTGAGCAACAAAAGGGGGATTGTCCGTGCTGGAGCGGTGTCGACGTTGGGCGCCATGAGCACGCTCGTGCCAGAGCTGGCGTTGATCTCCACGATCCTCGGACTCGGCATCGCCGCGGCCGCCTGGCTGAGGTGGTCGACGGGCGCCGAGCGGCGCCGGGCGGAGCGCTGGCGAGCGGAGCTGCGGCGTGAGGACCGTGCCGCGAAGGACGGAGACATCGCGATGCCGAGGAACATGGCGATGCAGTGTGAAGGGGAGAAGGAAGAGCTGGAGTGGAGGGAAGGGGACTGGGAGTGAGAGGGGGGCGGGGTCAGGGTCGATCGCGGAGTCGGGGTCGGGCTCGAGCTCGGGGTCGGTCTCGGGGTCGGTCTCGGCCTCCGTCTCGGTCTCGGCCTCGGTCTCGGCCTCGGTCTCGGTCTCGGTCTCGGTCTCGGTCTCGGTCTCGGTCTCGGGGGCGGGCGGCGGCGAGGACGCGAGGTC
>CALATR010000289.1 GCA_937891875.1 uncultured Pseudomonadota bacterium
ATGTGCTGGCGGTGCACGCCGTCGCTGCCGCGATCGCACACGTCGCCGCGCAGGTAGTGGCCGTCGTCGTCGGTGAACCCGCCGGTCAGGACCAGGGACACCTCGCGACCCTCGTGGGCGTGGTCGGGCACGCGCATGCCCGGCTTGAGCCGGAACAGGCGCAGCGGCATGCCGTGGGGATCGATGGCGTCGATCTCGACGCGCTCGACGCCGGGGAAGACCCACTGCCAGGACAGGGCGCTGGCCGGGCCGACGACCGCGGCGAGGGGGGCCGGGAACACGCCGTCGGGATCGACCACGACGGGCTCGTCGACCGGCTCCACCGCGGGCGCGTCCAGGGCGGCGAGCGCTCCGGCCAGCAGGGCGTCCATGCCCTCGTGCACGGCGGGTGCCTCGTCCAGCACCGCACCGCCGACGTCCTCGAGCTCGGCGAGGCGGGCCCGGCAGGCGGGGCACAGGGTGAGGTGGCTGCCGACGAGCACGTCCTCGGCCTCCGAGGTGCCGCCTGCGGCGTAGGCGACCAGCAGGGGCTCGGGCAGGTGGTGGGTGGTCATGTCGCCCCCTCGGGGTCGAGGTGGCCGCGCAGGGCTCGCAGGGCGAGACGCAGGCGGCTCTTGACGGTGCCCTCGGCCACGCCGCTGCTCTCGGCGAAGGCGCGGGCGCTCTGGTGCTCGAAGTACACCGCCCGGACCGCGTCGGCCTGGGCGTCGGGCAGCTGGCGGATGGCGTCGCGCAGGTCCTCCGCCTGGCGGGCGCGATCCACCCGTGCGTCGGGCGCCTCCTCGGGATCGGCAACCTTGGCGGGATCGTCGTCGACCACCGCCACCCGCCGCTTGCGCCGACGATCGATGCGCAGGTTGCGGGCGATGGTGAAGATCCAGGTGGTGGGCGCGCCCTTGCCGCGATCGTAGCTGCTGGCCCCCCGCCAGACCCGGAGCATGGTCTCCTGAGTCAGCTCGTCGGCCTCCTCCTGGAAGCCCGAGCTGCGGAAGAAGCCGCGCAGGCGGGGCGCCATGTCCGAGAAGAGCTCGGCGAACGCCTGCTTGTCCCCCTGGGCCAGCGCCAGGAGGAGCTCGGTGCGACGATCGTCGGATGGGGTGGTCACGAGCACGCAGCGTAGCCACATGGGGCCCTCCAGCGCGACCTACGAAGGAAGGAGCGGGATGGATCACCGGCCCGTGCCCGCCGCCGACCCCGTGAAGTGCTAGGCTGACCGTCCCTCCCCCTCCACCGCACTCCTTCCGCTCGCCCCTCCTGGAGCCCTTGTGCGACCGATCGACTCCACGGCGCCCGCCGCCGCGTCCCTGTTGCTGCGCCCATCGTCCCTCCGCAGCCTGGGCCTGCTCGCCTTGCCCCTCGCCCTCGCCGCCGCCCTGCCCCTGCTGCACGGCTGCGCCGCGACCTGCTCGACCGAGGGCCTCGAGGCCTCGCTCGCCGGCATGGCCGACCCCTCTCCCGACGCGACCGCCGCGCTGGTCGCCGGGGCCTGCAAGCAGGACGATGCACTCGCCGGCTGGCTCGCCGCCCCCGACGCAGCCGCCCCCGACGCCGCCTGGAGCGCCGCCTGCCCGGGTGGGGTCGACGCTGCCTCCCTCGACGCAGCCCCGCGGATCGCCAACCGAAAGGCCGCCTTCGAGGCCTGTGATGTCGCAGGCACCGGCCTGACCGACGAGGCCGCCTTCGTCGCCGCCGACGGTCGCCCCGCCCTGGCGCTGGCCGTCACCCGCAGCCTGATCGCCCAGGACAAGGTCGACCAGGCCACCGCGGTCAAGGTCGGCCAGCGGATCCTCGGCGACACCAGCCTGGCGCCGCCCGCGGTGGACGTACCGGTGGTCGAGGAGGCCAGTCCGGTCGACCCCGGCGAGGTCACGGTCGTCGTCACCGCGGACGCCGTGCAGATCGGCAAGACCTCGGTCCCGCTCGAGGCCGTGCGCACCGCACCCCCGTTCGGTCCGGGCGGCCGGCAGGCGCAGGACCTGGTCGACGCGGGCAAGGACCTGACCGCGGTCGTCATCGCGGCGCCGAAGGACCTGGCCGCGGCCGACCTGCAGCGCATCGTCTGGTCGCTGGGCAAGGGGGACGGCGTCACGCTGGTCACCCTCGCCGCCCAGGACGGCAAGCTCGATCGCCCCCACGGCATCGCGATCGCCACGCCGGCCGAGGCGCCCGCCCTCACCGCCCGTCCCGGACCCGGACCCGGCTGGACGCTCTACGATGGAGATGCGCCTCGAAAGCCCGTTCCCGGCTGCCCGAACCCGGGCGCGACCGTCTGCAACCCGGCCTCGGTCGCGGGCTCCATCGCGATCGGCAAGAAGCCGGTCGCGGTCTCCCCTCCCCCCGGCGCCGACGTCGCCTGGCTCGTCGACTTCGCCCGCAAGGTCAAGGTCCCGGTCAGCTTCGACAGCAAGGTCGACCCCTGCCTCGACCCACCTCCGGGCATGGTCTGCATCCCCGGCGGCGCCACCGCCGTGGGCGACACGTCCAGCTTCGCCGGCGACGGCCCCACCCTCGTCAGCGAGTCGACCTTCTACGCCGACATCGAGGAAGCGAGCGTCGGCGCCTACAAGGCCTGCGTCGCCGACGGCGCCTGCCCCGCGGTGAAGACCGAGGCCAAGGACGACCAGCCGATGACCGGGCTGTCCTTCGTCGAGGCCCGCTTCTACTGCACCCACCAGGGCAAGCGCCTGCCGAGCCAGTGGGAGTGGGAGCGCATGGCCCGACCCCCCGGCGAGGCCTCCGAGCTGACCTGCGACGTGGCCAACCACGCCGGCTGCGGCGGCAGCACCCGCGCCGTCACCGACGGCACGCCCAACGGGTGGGGGCTGGTCAACGTGCTCGGCAACGCCAGCGAGGCGACCGCCAGCTACCCGAAGATCGGCAACGAGACCTGCGGCGACGCCTGCGCCGGCTGGGACCCGCTCGGCTTCTGCGACGAGGCGCCCTACTGCAAGGGCCGGCTGACCCGGGTCATCAAGGGCGGCAGCACCGCCGACGGGGCGGACAAGATGAAGCCCGCCTGGCGCGACATCATCCGAAAGAACCGCTCCACCGCCGGTCTTGGCGTGCGCTGCGTCTCGGACGAGGCCATCCTGCACACCTTCCCGCCGGTGTGGGTCCAGCAGACGCCGCCCGCCC
This sequence comes from uncultured Pseudomonadota bacterium, assembly GCA_937891875.1. GTDB lineage: Bacteria > Myxococcota_A > UBA796 > UBA796 > REDI01. The sequence continues at coordinate 3,136 of CALATR010000289.1, forward strand.
CCGCAGCCCCCGGGGCGCTGTCTGCCGAGCACCTCGCCGTGCTCGACGCCATCGAGGAGGATCGCATCGACGAGATCCCCGAGTGCGACGACGGTCGCCGGGGGAGCAGCCGCGTCGATTGCAAGGATCCGACGCACTACATCTACCCGAACGAGGATCGGGGCTTCATCACCTACCCCTACATCAAGAACCGGGGTGGGGCGATCCTCGGCGTCGGCTCCGACCAGAACTACACCTTCGCCGCCATCGCGCGGTCGGAGCTGGTCTTTCTGCTCGACTACGACGCCATCGTCGTGCACATCCACCGGGTCAACCAGGCCTTCATCAAGCACGAGGACACGCCCGACGGCTTCGTCGAGCGGTGGAACCCGGCCAATCGTGAAGCTTCGCTCGAGATCATCGCGAAGGAGTGGGACGGCGACCCCATGGCGTCGACCTACCAGCGGACCCTGCGCTCGCTGAACAACATCATGTACAACCACTACAAGCGCACCCGGGCACCGAGCGAGTCCGGCCAGACCAGCTGGCTCCGCGACAAGGCCCACTACGACTACGTGCGCGACCTGTGGCAGAAGGGGCGCATCCGCACCCTGAAGGGCGACATGCTGGGGCCGAACGCCATGATGGGCGTCGGCAAGGCCCTGCACGAGCTGAACGTGCCCATGCGGATCTACTACACGTCGAACGCCCCGAATGCCTGGGGCGGCGCCATGACGCCCGAGTACAAGCGCAACGTCGCCAGCTTCCCGATGGACGAGGACTCCATCGTGCTGCAGGCCCTCGGGTGGACCAACGAGTTCGGTCAGACCGGGCACTGGCACTTCAACGTGCAGGACGGTCCCGAGGCCCAGGAGCGCCTGACGAAGGACGGCTACGCCTGGCTGTGGCAGGTGGTCCGGCCCTACCGCGCCACCGACGACATCGACCTCACCCTGTCCGGTCTGGACGGCACCTGGGAGGACGCTCACCGCGAGTGAGCGGGTTCAACGACCGTGCATGCTCGCAAGCTCGTGCTGGGACTGCTGGTGGGCGCGACGGCGCTCGCCGCGGGACCGGTGTCGCTGATCGCCGACGGGCGGATCGCCGCGCCCGCCCAGATCCGCGGCTCGTGGGGAGATGGCGGGGTGCACCTGGTGGACCCCGCGCCCGGGCACATGGATCTGGTCGCCTTCGACGCGCCGGTGTTCTACGACGGCACGGTCGCGGCGACGGTCGACCTGGCCGACAAGCCCTACGTCACCGTGCTCACCCGGGTGCACCGGCGCACCTCGCCCGTCTCCAGCGGCTTCGAGGGCACGTCCGGGGTCGGGCTGACCGTCCGCGAGAAGTACGTGCGCTTCGACCGCTGGGACGACGGGGTCACCCTGCCCCTGGGAGCCCGCGCGTGGGCCGGCTCCAGGCTGGGCGGACGCACCGTGCGGGTCGAGGTCATCGCCGAGGGTGAGACCCTGACCGGGCGCGTCTTGGACCCCACGAGCGGCGCGGTGCTGGTCACCCTCACCGTGCGCGACCCCGGCTCCGGCACCGGCGGCGCCGGCGTGCGCATGCAGGACGATCGCGTGAGCAGGGTCCTGCGCCTGGAGGCGAGCCCGGCAGACCCGGAAGACCGCGGGATCGTGGCCGGCGACGCGAACGCCCCCATCGGAGAACGCCGCTTCCTCCTGATGTCTGGCGAGGAGGCCACCCGGGCGACTGCGCGCGGGCACGCAGACCTCGGGGTCTGGCCCTACGACGATCGTGGCCTGCACGGCGTGGTCGTCCCGGCCGAGCAGGTGGGCCCCCTGCGGGCGGGTGGCCTGACCTTCGAGGAGCGCCAGCTGGTGCCCTACTGGGCGGTCGATCCCGACGTGCGCTCGGCCGCGCGCAAGGTGCCGCTCGACGACGGCTGGCCGGTGCTCACCGCCTCGTTCAAGGACCCGGACATGGTCGAGCAGGTGCTCGACGCGTGGGTGGCCAAGCGGCCGGACATCGCGCGCAAGACGCTCTTGACGGTGTCCCACGGCAAGCGCCCGGTCTGGGCCCTGCGGATCAGCGACCACCCCGACAAGGACGAGGACGAGCCCGCGGTGCTGATCACGGGCGCCATGCACGGCTCGGAGCTCGCGTCGACCGAGTACGCGCTGGACGCGGCGGAGCGCCTGCTGAAGGGGCACGGCAGCGACCCGGCGGCGACTCGGCAGGTGGACGGGCTCGACCTCTGGGTCGTGCCGCTGGTCAACCCCGACGGCAACCACCACGTGCACACGGTGACGCGCTTCGGGGGTCGCAAGAACGGGCGGCAGACCTGGGCCAGCGGCGGGAACGCCGCCTGGGGCGGGGTCGACCTGAACCGCAACTTCCCCTTCGGCTTCGGCCGGGACGAGGGCGCCTCCCGCTCCTTTCCGAACTCGGCGTACTACCGGGGTCCCGAGCCGCTGTCCGAGCCCGAGAGCCAGGCGATCGCCCAGCTCGCCCGCCAGCGCCACTTCGCGGCCGCGCTCTCGTTCCACACGAACGCGTCGATGATCCTCGTGCCCTACACCCTCGACGGGGTGGAGCAGCCCACGCCGAACGCGCCCTGGGCCATCGCGGAGGGCATCGCCGCGGTGACCCCCGAGCAGCCCAACGGCAAGGCCCTGCGGGTGCGCAAACAGATCTACCCGGTCGACGGCACCGACCAGGACTGGCTGCGCCACAGCTTCGGGACCACGGCCTTCATCGTCGAGGGCAGCCACCACAACCCGGAGGAGCGCCCGATCCGCCTGGCGACGGTCGCGGCGCTGCGGCCGGTGATCCCCGCCCTGCTCGACCGGGTGCTGGACGGGCCAAGGCTGACGGTGCACGCGGTGGACGAGGCCGGCAAGCCCGTGGTGGCGCGGATCGACGTGGACACGGAGGTGCTGAACGCGGGCGAGGTGTGGACGAGCCGAGCGGGCGACGGGCGGCACGATCGCCTGCTGGCCGCGCCGGGGACGGTGACGGTGACGGCGTCGGCGGAGGGCTACCAGGCGGCGCGGCAGCAGGTCCGGGTCGACGGGGTCGCCGAGGTCCGCCTTGTGCTGAAGCAGACCCAGTGACGCGCTACGCCGTGGCCATGCGCATCCTCCCGCTCCTCGCCCTCACCGCCTGCTTCGCGTCGGGCCCCAGGCCCTGCGAGCCTCCGGGCACTCAGGTCACGGCCCCGCAGGCCGCCGGCTGCCTGGCCATCGAGGACGGCAGGCTCTTGATGGTGCGCGACAGCGCCGGCTGGACCATCCCGGCCGGGCGGATGAAGGACGGAGAGTCCAGTTCGGACGCCGCGAAGCGCGAGACACGCGAGGAGGCGGGGGTGGAGGTCACGGTCGGCCCGCCGGTGTGCGCGGTTCTCGCCAATCACTTCGTCGCCCACGCCTGCTTCGTGCCCGGCGCGCCCCAGCAGCCCCAGGCCGACGGCGTCGAGACCAGCGCCGCGAGGTGGGTCAGCCGGGAGGAGCTCGAGGCGATGTCCCCGGCGGAGCTTCGTTTTCCCGAGCAGCGTGCGACCTGGCTCGGCGTCATGGAGGGCGCAAACCGGGCGATGGAGCGGCTGCAGCGCGGCGAGGGGCCGCCGGAGTAGAGCGAAGTCGGCGGTGGCCCGAAGGTCCGTCAGGGCGCGTAGAGCTCGACCGCGCGGCTGTGCTCGACCCCGTTGACATCGACGAAGTCGACCAGGAGCTGGCCCTCGTTGGGGCCGGTGTCGAGGGCACGCCGGACGGTGATCGTCAGGCTCGACTGACGGCCGATCCGGTCTTCCGTCAGCGGGTCGAGCCCGAAGGCGCCGTCGGGATCATCCAGGCTGGTGGCGATCTCGAACGACAGCTCGCAGTCGTTGGCCACGTCCACGTCGGCAGACGGCGCCTCGACGGTCAGGGTGAGCTGGTCCGGGTCCACCGAGGGCGTGCATCCGTCGGGCTCGGGGATCCCCACCGTCTCGGGCGGGACGTCGAGGATCGCACGCTCCCCGCAGCCGGCGAGCACGAGGGCGCCGAGGAGCGCGAGCCTCACTGCTCCACCTCGAGCTCGGCGTAGAGCTGCACCGCGTCGAGGGTGTGCCCCTCATAGACCAGGGCGAGCTGGCCCTCGTAGACGCCTGGCTCCTGGATCGCGAGGCCGACCTCGAGGGCGGTGGCACCGTAGGGATCGGGCTCGGCGAAGACGCCCTGCAGGTCCTCGCCGCCCTGGGTGATGACGAAGGCGGCAAGCGGATCGTCGATCTGGAGGGTGATCCCGCCTTCCCAGTTGATGCCGCACACGTCCTGCACGTCGACCACCACCTGGGGCGTGGCCGAGTCGAGCGAGACCTGGTCGGCCTCGATGGTCATGCAGCCGGCGAAGGGGTTGGGCTCGCCGATGCCGGTGGCGGGCTCGGTGATGAGGATCGCGCGGTCTCCTTGCACACACCCGGTGAGGGCGACGGCGAGGAGCAGGGCGGCCCTCATGGCTGCACCTCCGCGAAGAGCTCGACGCTGCCGACGACCGCGTCCTGCAGCTGATCCTCGATCAGGAGCTGGCCCTCGTAGGTGCCGGTATCCTGGGCGATCAGGGCGACCTCGAGCTCGACGAAGCCGTCGGGGGCGAGCTCGAGCACCTCGGCGACCGGCTGGCCGTCCACGGAGACGGCGAAGGCGGCGGCGGGGTCGTCGAGCGTGATGCGCACCTGCTGGGTGAACTCGCAGGGGTTGGACAGCCCGAGGAGCTCGGTCGGGCCTTCTTCGAAGCGCAGCTGGTCGTCGTCGAGGTCCACGCGGCCGGCGTCCGGTCCCACGTCGACGCCGCTGTCGAAGTCGCCGTCGACTCCGATCGAGGTCCGGGGGGGCGTGCAGCCGCACAGCGCGACGAGCGCCGCCACCAGGGTCAGGCGTCGCATCCAAACTCCTCTCGTGCCCAGGCCTCTGTGTCCCGTTTTCCGCGATCCTTCAAGCAGAGCGGCGGAATGGACCTACCTGCAGCGCGCCTCGCGGCGGAGGATCTCGGCCAGGTTGGCCTCGTCCCGGTTCGACAGCTTGCGGGTCGCGCGCTCGCCGGTCACCCGAGGATCGGCCTCGTAGCCGGGCAGTGCGTCGAAGACCCTGCGGGCCGACGGCGTGCGGAAGTCATAGCCGTGGCGCGCGAAGACGGTGTTGCGCAGGTACCACAGCTGCAGGCAGGACATGCCATCCAGGTGCTTCGCCCGGAGCTTCTTGCCGTCCCAGGCGCGCTCGAACGACGTGTCGTCCAGCGCGAGCGGCAGCTCCACCCGATCCCGCCGCGGACTGCGGACGGTCGGGGTGCGGACCACGGCGTCGACCTTGGCCTCCGCAGCGACGTTCGCGCTCGCCAGGACCGCCGGACGCCCCTGCTTGCCCCACGAGGGCGAGGCGTACGCGGTCCACAGCTCCCCGGCGAGCTTGTGACCCTCCTGCGCGTATCCGGGCTTTCCAAGCCAGGAATTGAGCACCTTGCCGTCGGACTCGCGCCGGCGGACGGAGGGCTCGTTCAGGTTGAGGGTGAGCGGCCGGATCCCCTTGCTGCCCCGGTGCACCATGTGCACGGTGCCGTCGCTGTCGACGTTGATGACGACGGCGACGTGGGAGAGCAGATCGTCCTGCCTGCCGTTGCCGTTGGAGTCGTAGGTCTTGTCGAAGAAGACGATGTCGCCAGGGAGCGGGTGCTTGCGGCGATGCACCCAGCCGCGCTCCTTCATCTGGGCGTAGAGCGACTTCACCCCGCCGCGCAGCTCCAGTCCCGCGTCGCGCAGGATGTCCTCCACGAGCCCGTTGCAGGCGTTGATCCGCAGCTTCGGCTGGGTATCCCGGTAGCGCATGGCCACCGCGGCGACGTCCTGCCCGAGGGCGGACGCTTCGTCGGCGCGAGCGCCGGATCCGAGCAGCAACAGCAGCAAGAGAGGGAGCATGGAGTGGGGACGCGGGGAGGGAGGGGGTCATTCGACGGGCGCCCGGATTCGTTCCGCAGAACGGACGAGCGACCTCGATGAGACCGACACCGGAAGGGGGAGAGACCGGGACGGCGCAGGGGGGAGGGAGCGCGGGAGCGCGGGGGAGAGAGCCGCATTGTAGCGCGAATGGAAGAGCCGCGCCTTGGACGGGATCGGTGCGAGCGGCTACCATCGCCACGCGCCGACTTCCCCCCGACGGCCTCCCTACAACCACGGCCTTCCCCGTGTCCCCTCCCGACGCCGCCTCTGCGGCCCGCCCGATGCCCGGCCGCACCGTTGCCAATGCTGACCGACCGACCACGGGGCGCGCTGCCTTCGGGCTCCGCACTGGCGTGGGCATCGTCGTGGCGAACATGGTCGGCTCCGGGGTGTTCCTGTCGGCCGGCTACATGGCGCAGGACCTCACGCCGTACTGGCTGCTGCTCGCGTGGGTGGTCGGCGCCGGACTCGCCCTGGCGGGCGCCCGCACCTACGGCGAGATCGCCCGGATCATCGGCCGCAGCGGCGGGGAATACCGCTACCTGTCCGACCTGATGCACCCCTGGCTCGGCGTGCTCGCCGGCTGGGCCTCGCTGCTGGTCGGCTTTGCCGCCTCCATCGCGGTCGACGCCTTCTCCGCGGGCGCCTTCCTGCAGACGCTGATCCCGTGGGTCGACCCCCGCCACGTCGGCGCCGCCCTCATCATCGCGCTCACCGGCGTGCACGCCATCCACCTGGGCGCGTCCAAGGCCACCCAGAACCTGCTGGTGCTCGCCAAGGTCGCCTTGGTGCTCGGCTTCGTCGTCATCGGGCTCTCCCTCGGTCAGGCCGCCTGGCCCACCTGGACCCCGCCCACCGCGACCGCCGAGATCTGGGGCTTCCCCTGGGAGGCCTTCCTGCGGCACCAGTTCTGGGTCGCCTTCACCTTCTCCGGGTGGAACGCCGCGATCTACGCCGCGGGTGAGTTCCGGCAGCCCCAGCGCGACGTGCCTCGGGCGATGCTCATCGGCTGCGCCGGTGTCGCCATGCTCTACATCGCGGTGAACTGGGTCTTCGTCGCCAACCTCACCCCCGAGCAGGCCGCCATCGTCACCACCGACGAGGCGTCCGCCGTCACCCTCGGCCACCTGGTCATCGAGGATCTGCTGGGCCCGGTCGGCGGCATGATCATGTCGGGTTGCGCGGTCGTTCTCTTCGCGAGCGCCCTGTCCGCCATGACGCTGGTCGGCCCGCGGGTC
>CALATR010000290.1 GCA_937891875.1 uncultured Pseudomonadota bacterium
GGTGGGAACGGACGACAAAGCCAAGGTTTCGCGCGATGCGCTCCTGGCGGACCTCGATGTCGTGATCTTCGAACTCCACGATCCGTCCGCAGTGGGAGCAGATGATGTGGTCGTGGTGATCGTCGGTCGCACGCTCGTACCGGGCCTGTCCGTCGGCGAACTTGTGCTCCTCCGCCATGCCCGACTCGGCCAGCAGCTTCATGGTCCGGTAGACGGTCGCGTAGCCGACAGACGCATGCTCGGTGCGCGCCCGATCGAGGATCTGGTTCAGCGTGAGGTGCCCGTCCGAGTTGAACACCACCTCGGCGATCACCTGCCGCTGGCGGGTGAACTTGAGGCCCTGGTCAGCCAGGAAGGAGCGAAACTCGGACAGCAGGTCTTCCACATAGCCCTCGACAGGTTGGGGTCTCGTAGCACACACCGGCGGCTGTGTCCGCGTTCGCAGGCACGTGGCGCCCCCCACGCACGACAAACGCGCCGTCAGCGGGCCACCCTGTGGGGCGGGCGCTGCGGCGCGCTCGGCGGAACGGATGTCCGGGCACGGAGCCCGACGCCCTACTCCTCCGCGGTGGCTCCGTGCTCGACCGCGTCGTCATCGCGGACAAGCTGGACGAACGCCATGTCGGCGTTGTCACCGGGGCGCGGGCCGGCCTTGATGACGCGGGTGTACCCACCCGGCCGGTCGGCGTAGCGCTCGGCGTACTCGCCAAAGATCCGGTCGATCACCTCACCATCGTTGACCCACAGGCGCGCCCGCCGGATGGCGTGGACACGCGCAGCCTGCGCGGCCTGACGCTCCTCACCCGACAGCGACTCGACGTCGGCCGCCGAGGGAGCGCGCTTGCCGAGGCTGATGACCTTCTCCGCATAGCCGCGGAGCTCCTTGGCCTTGGCCTCGGTTGTGCGGATCTGCTCGTGCCGAAGCAGCGAGGTGACCATGTTGCGGAACATCGCCTTGCGGGAAGCGCTGTTGCGGCCGAACTTACGACCAGCCTTGCGGTGCCGCATGGGGTCCTCCAGGAGGGCAGTGCCCTGTTGACGAGGTGAGCCGGTAGGCTCAGCCCACCTTGTGCTTGGGGAAGTTGTGCAGCTTCATACCGAGGGAGAGGCCGAGATCGGAGAGGATCTCCTTGATCTCGTTGAGGCTCTTGCGGCCGAAGTTCTTGGTCTTCAGCATCTCGGCCTCGCTCTTCTCGACGAGCTGGTAGATGTACTCGATGCCGGCGTTCTGCAGGCAGTTCTGCGAGCGGACGGAGAGCTCCAGCTCGTCGACGCGCTTGAACAGGTTCTCGTTGAACTCCTGCTCCTGCTCGTCCTCCTCCTCCATCTCCGGCTCTTCTTCTTCCGCGAAGTTGATGAAGATCTGGAGCTGCTCCTTGAGGATCTTGGCCGCGTAGGCGACGGCGTCCTCGGGAAGCACGGAGCCGTCGGTCCAAACCTCGAGCACCAGCTTGTCGTAGTCGGTACGGTTGCCGACGCGAGCGTTGGTGACCTGGTAGCGGACGCGGGTGATCGGCGAGAAGATCGCGTCGATCGGCATGGTGCCGAGGGGCTGGCCCGGGTCCTTGTTCTGGGACGCCGGAACGTAGCCCTTGCCCATCTTGACCTGGACGGAGGCCTCGAAGCTGGCCTCGTCGGTCAGGGTGGCGAGCGGATGCTCGGGGTTGAGGACCTCGACGCTGGCGTCGAAGGTCATGTCCTTCGCGCGCACGACGATGGTCTGGTTGGGCTTGCCTTCGACCTTGACGTGGCCGGTGACATCCTCGGTGGAGGAAGTCTTGAGGAGCACACCCTTGAAGTTCAGGACGATGTCCGTCACATCCTCGACCACGCCGGGGATGGAGGAGAACTCGTGGAGCACGCCCTCGATCCGCACGGAGGTGATCGCAGCGCCCTGGAGGCTGGACAGCAGGGTCCGGCGCAGGGAGTTGCCGATGGTGGTGCCGAAGCCGCGCTCGAGGGGACGAACCACGAACTTGCCGTAGTTGCGTCCGCTCTTGTTGTCGCGCTCGACGCGACGCGGGCGGATCAGCGAGCGCCAGTTGGCGTAGACGGACTCTTCCATGATGAATCTCCAATCAACAGCTGCGGTCCCGGTGGCTCATGTCCAGGACCTACGCTGGTCGATCGTTGGCCAGACGGCCGAAGCGGCGGTCAGCACGACCGCCGCGACAAGCTTGGGGTGAGCCAGAGCGCCGGAATCAGACCCGGCGACGCTTGGGCGGACGGCAGCCGTTGTGGGGAATCGGCGTCACGTCCTTGATGTGAGTGATCTTCATGCCCGAGTTGGCGATCGCGCGGAGGGCGGACTCGCGGCCGGTGCCGGGACCCTTCACGTAGACGCCGACGGCGCGCATGCCGTGCTCCATCGCCTTCTTCGCCGCGTCCTCCGCCACGAGCTGGGCGGCGAACGGGGTCGACTTGCGGGAACCCTTAAAGCGCAGGACACCGGCGGACGACCAGGACACGGCGTTGCCGTTCATGTCCGTGATGGTCACGATGGTGTTGTTGAAGGTCGCCTGCACGTGGGCGATGCCGACCGGGATGTTCTTCTTGACCCGACGCTTGGTCTGCTTGCGGGGGCTGGCCATGCTCTACCTCACTTGCGCCGGGCGACGGCGCGGCGCGGACCCTTGCGGGTACGGGCGTTGGTATGGGTGCGCTGACCACGAACGGGCAGGCCACGACGGTGGCGCAGGCCACGGTAGGCCCCGAGATCGATCAGGCGCTTGATGTTCATGGCGACCTCCTTGCGGAGCTCACCCTCGACCCGGTAGCTGGCCTGGATGATCTCACGCAGGCGGGCCACCTCATGGTCCGACAGCTGGAAGACCCGGGTCATCGGGTCCACCTCGGCCTCGGCCACGATCTTCTTCGCGGTGGTCTGGCCGATGCCGTAGATGGAGGTGAGGGCCACCCAGATCGGCTTGTTGCGCGGGAGGTCGACGCCTTCGATACGTGCCACGGAAGTCCTCGTCAGCCCTTGGGGCCGCGGCCCGCCAGGACTCGAGAGCCCAGAGCGGAACGGTCAGTGTTCAGAATGGAGTGGAGAGTGTTCGGAGGTCGCGCTCTTGCGAGAGCTTGTCGGAGCCTGCCGGACCCCCACTCCAGAGCCCTGCCCCTATACAAGCCAAGCGCGTCACCGTCAAGCGACGGCTTCGGTCAGAACAGCCCCGCCTGGGAGCCGAGCCGCCGACGCCGTCCCCGGGCGCTCTTGCCACCCGGTCCGACGTTCGCGTCGTACCGACGCTCGGCGAGCTTGGCCTCGATCTGGGCGACCGTGTCCAAGGACACGCCGACCAGGATGAGTACGCCAGTGCCGCCGAAGTTGAAGAAGATGTTCAGGTTCTGGATCGAGTTCGCGAGGATGCTGGGCATCACGCAGACCACGGCCAGGTAGACGGCGCCGCCGGTGGTGAGGCGTGCGAGGAGCCAGTCGAGGTAGTCGATGGTCTCGCTGCCCGGACGGACGCGCGGGATGAAGGCAGCCTGCTTCTTCAGGTTCTCGGCCACGTCCACCGGAGAGAACGTGATCGCCGTGTAGAAGAAGGCGAAGAAGATGACCAGGCCGGCAAACACCACGTTGTAGAGCCAGCTGCCTGGGTAGAACTGCCCCGAGAGCCAGTCCAGGATGGGGATGTCAGCGAACGCACCCACCGTGCTCGGCAGCATGAGCAGCGAGCTGGCGAAGATGGGCGGGATGACGCCGGCGGTGTTGACCTTGAGCGGCAGGTAGGTGGTCTGCCCCTCGTAGACACGGCGTCCGAGCACGCGTTTGGCGTACTGGAGCGGCACGCGACGCTGCCCCCGCTCCACGAACACGATGGCCATGACCACCGCGAACAGGAAGACGAAGAGCAGCACGGCCTGCAGCAGGTTGAGCTCACCGAGCCCGACCAGGGTGAAGACCTGCATCACGTCGGACGGGAAGCTGGCGATGATGCCCGCGGTGATGATGATCGAAGCACCGTTGCCGACACCCCGCTCGGTCATCTGCTCGCCGAGCCACATGATGAAGCACGAACCAGCGGTGACTGTGAGCACGGTCATCAGCTGGAAGGAGAAGCCCGGGTGCAGGACGACTGCACCAGACTGCACCCGCATCTGCTCCAGCGACACCGCCATCAGGTAGGACTGCACCACCGCGATGATGATGGTCAGGTACCGGGTGTACTGGGTGATCCGATTCTGCCCCTGCTGTCCTTCCTTCTGGATGCGCTCCAGAGCAGGCACCATGCGAGCCATGAGCTGCATGATGATCGACGCAGTGATGTACGGCATGATCCCGAGGACGAACACGCTGAACTGAGACAGCGCGCCACCCGAGAACATGTCGTACAGGCCGAACAGCGTACCCGACTGCTCGGCGAAGAACTTACCGAGCTGGTCGGTGTCGACGCCGGGGACGGGAACGAAGATGCCCAGGCGGTACACGCCCAGCATGGCGAGAGTGAAGAGGACCCGATTTCTCAGGTCCTTCATCTCCCAGATGCGGCTGACGATGTTCGCCACGAGCTCTCCGTGGGCTCAAGCAGGCAGGGTCACTCGGCGGAGCCGGGGACGTCGCCTTCGATGGTGCCGCCCGCCGCGACGATCTTCTCGGCTGCGGACTTGCTCAGCTTGGCCACGCGAACGTGGAGGGCAACCTCGATCTCACCACCACCGAGGATCTTGACGCCGTCCTTCCCGATCCGACTGATCAGGCCAGACTGCTCCAGCATCTCGGCGGTCACGTGCGTGCCGGCCTCGAGCTTGCCAAGCTTGCCCAGGTTGAGCGCCTCGTAGTCCTTGGCGAAGATGTTGGTGAAGCCCTTCTTGGGCAGGCGACGATGCAGCGGCATCTGGCCGCCCTCGAAGCCCCACCGCCGGCTGTAGCCGCTGCGGCTCTGCTGGCCCTTCTGGCCCCGACCGGCGGTGGTGCCCTGGCCCGCGCCCTCACCGCGACCGACGCGGTTGGCACGCTTGCGGGTACCGACGGTGTTGGTCTCCCAGGGGAGAACCTTCATGTTGGACAGCTCATTCGCCATCTGAGACCTCCTCCACCTCGATGAGGTGGATCACCTTCTTGACCATGCCGCGCACTGCCGGAGTGTTCTCCAGCTTTCGCGACTGACCGATCTTGCGCAGCCCGAGCCCCTTGAGGTTCGCGAGCTGCTTGGCAGGACGGCCGATGGCGCTGTGACGCAAGGTCACCTTGATGTGGCTGGACACGAGCTACTCCTAGCCGACCGGCTGCGGCCGAACCGTGTAGTTCTTGATGACATCCTCGTAGTCCTTGCCGGTCCGCTGAGCGTACTGCTCAGCCGACTCGAGCTGACCGAGGGCCTCGAACGTGGCACGGATGACGTTGTGCGGGTTGGTGGTCCCGAGGCTCTTCGTGAGCACGTCGTGCACACCCATGGTGTCCATGACGGCGCGAACCGCAGGACCGGCGATGACGCCGGTACCCGGAGAAGCCGGCTTGAGCAGCACGTTGCCGGCACCGAAGATGCCCTGCACGTCGTGCGCGATCGTCGTGCCGACCATCGGGTAGCTGTTGACGGCCTTCTTGGCCTTCTCGGTGGCCTTGCGAATGGCCTCCGGGACCTCGTTGGCCTTGCCGAAGCCGAACCCGACCGAGCCCTCACCATCGCCCACCACCACGATGGCGGAGAAGCTGAAGCGACGACCGCCCTTGACGACCTTGGCGACGCGGTTGATGTAGACGACCTTCTCGGTCAGGTTGGAGTCTTCCTCCTCCCTGTTCCGACGGCGCCGGTTCATCCTGCTGTTGCTCATGATTGCTCCGGTACCGTTCTAGAAGTTCAGGCCGGCTTCGCGGGCCGCGTCAGCGAGTGCGGCCACCCGTCCGTGGTAGCGGAAGCCGCCACGGTCGAAGACCACGTCCTTGATGCCCGCCGCGAGGGCGGCTTCGGCGATGGCCTTGCCGACGGCGCTGGCGCCGTCCTTGTTGCCACCGCTGACCTGGCCCTTGAGGGCCGGCATCATGGAGGAAGCCGAGGCCAGGGTCACGCCGCGAACATCATCGATGATCTGGGCGTAGATATGCTTCGAGCTGCGGAAGACGCTGAGGCGGGGCCGCTCGGTGGAGCCGCTGATCCGCTTGCGAACGTACTTCTTGCGCCGAAGACGGCCGGTGAGGCTAGGGTTGGTGTTGCCCATGAGGAACTCCCAGATCAGGCGGACTTGCCGGCCTTCAGCAGGACATACTCGCCGACATACCGGACACCCTTGCCCTTGTAGTGGTCGGGCTTGCGGTAGTCGCGGATGACGGCAGCGACCTGGCCGACCTGCTGCTTGTCGACGCCGCTGACGGTGATCTTGTTGCTCTTGTCCACCGAGATCGAGATGCCCTCGGGGATGTCGAAGTTGATGGGGTGCGAGTAACCGAGGTTGAGGACCAGCTGCTGGCCACGCACTTCCGCGCGGTAGCCGATGCCGATCACCTCGAGCTGCTTCTCGAAGCCCTTCTCCACGCCCGTGACCATGTTGCTGATCAGCGAACGCATCAGGCCGTGGTTGGACCGGGCCTGCTTCATGTCGCTCTTGCGGGTCACGACGACGTTCCCGTCTTCCAGGGCCACGTCGACGTAGTCGACGATGGCCTGGGTCAGAGCACCCTTGGGGCCCTTGACGGCGACGGAACCGTCCTTGATGTCGACGCTGACGCCCTTGGGCAGCTCGACCGGCATGCGTCCAATACGAGACATGGGTCCTCCTACCAGACCTTGCAGAGGACCTCGCCACCGACACCGGCCTGACGAGCCTGGTGATCGGTGAGGATGCCCCTGGGGGTGGTCAGGATGGCGACGCCGAGACCGTTGCGCACGCGCGGGATCTCGTCCTTGCCGACGTAGACACGACGGCCGGGACGGCTGACCCGGTGGATGCCACGGATGATCCCCTTGCCGCCGTCGTACTTGAGGAAGACCTTGATCTTCCCCGAGGTGCGGCCCGGGGTCTCGACGAAGCCCTCGACGAAGCCTTCGTTCTTGAGAAGGCGGACAATGCCCAGCTTCAGGTTGCTACGCGGGATGGCGACGGACGAGTGTCCAGCCATCTGGGCGTTCCTGATGCGGGTCAGCATGTCCGCGATTGGGTCGGTCATTCCCATGGAACTCTCTCCATGATTCGAGGCCCTCGGGCCCGGCGTGTCACGGTTGCGGGCGAGCCCGCGGACGTGGTCAGGACGCGAAGGGCATCCCGAGGTTCTTGAGCAGAGCGCGGCCTTCTTCGTCCGTCACAGCAGACGTCACGAACGCGATGTTCATGCCGTTGATGCGCTGGACCTTGTCGTACTCGATCTCCGGGAAGACGATCTGCTCGGTGAGGCCGAGCGAGTAGTTTCCCCGGCCATCGAAGGCCTTCGGGTTGACGCCACGGAAGTCCCGGATCCGCGGAATGGCCACGGTGACCAGGCGGTCCATGAACTCCCACATGCGGTCGTTCCGGAGCGTGACACGGGCACCGATCGGCATTCCTTCGCGCAACCGGAAGGTGGCGATGGAGCGACGGGCGCGGGTGATCACGGCCTTCTGACCGGCGATCAGGGTGAGCTCCTCGGCAGCGCGCTCGAGGATCTTCACGTTCTGGATGGCGTCCTTGATGGAGGTGTTGATCACCACCTTCTGCAGACGCGGCACCATCATCACGTTGTCGTACTGGAACTCTTCGAGGAGCTGCGGCACGACCTGCTCGCGGTAGCGGAGCTTCATGCGTGGGATGTAGTTTTCCATCGCGGACCTCAAGCGTTGTCGATGGGCTGACGGGTCTTGCGATCCACCCGGATCTTCTTCCCGTCACGCTCTTCGTAGGCGACCTTGACCGCGTGGCCATCGGCACCACCAACCCACAGCGCCACGTTCGAGACGTGGATCGGCATCTCCTTCTCGAGGATGCCGCCGGGCTGATCGCCCACGGGCTTCTGGTGCCGCTTGACGCGGTTCACACCCTCGACGACGACCTTCTGGTCAGCCGGGAAGACGCGAAGGACGCGGCCACGGGTTCCCTTGTACTTGCCGGCCGTCACCAGGACGGTGTCGCCGGAACGAATGCGGCACTTGGCCTTGGACATGGGTCCTCCAGATCCCTACAGGACTTCGGGCGCCAGCGAGACGATCCGCATGAACTTCTTCGCGCGGAGCTCGCGAGCGACGGGCCCGAAGATGCGGGTCCCGATGGGCTCGTTTTCCTTGTCGACCAGCACGGCGCTGTTGGTGTCGAAGCGGATGTAGCTGCCGTCCACCCGGCGGATCTCCTTGCGGGTCCGCACGATGACGGCGCGAGCCACCTGGCCCTTCTTCACCTTGCCGTTGGGGGCAGCGTCCTTGACGGACACCACGATGACATCACCGATACCGGCGTACTTCCGCTTGGAGCCACCGAGCACCTTGACGCACTTGACGCGCTTGGCGCCGGAGTTGTCGGCGACATCCAGCACGCTTTCCATCTGGATCATGACGATCCTCCGAAGTCTTGTCCGTCAGGACGATCAGTGGGCGCGGCGCTCGATGACCACCCAGCGCTTGGTGCGCGAGAGTGGGCGAGACTCCTGGATGACGACGACATCATCGACCTTGCAGTCGTTGGCTTCGTCGTGGGCCTTGAAGTTCTTCCGGCGCGTGACGTACTTGTGGTACTTCGGGTGCTTGATCCGGCGAGTGACCTCGACGGTGACGGTCTTGTCCATCTTGTCGGAGACGACTCGGCCGACGAGCACACGACGCCCGGACTTGTTCTCTTCGGTCGCCATGGGACCCTCTTCGTGCCCGCGCGAAGCGAGCTGCCTGCGATGAGGTGGTTGAATCAGAACCGCGAAGGTCTCCTGCCTGGGCAGGACGCTTCACGAGGTGGCACATGCCAGCACCGCGGGGCTCGTCGCATCAGCGAGGGCGCCGCGGTGCCCATGAGTTTGGACCCGGGGGGTCCGGCGGACCGCTCTTAGTCCTTGCTGGTCAGCCTGTCAACGATTCCCTGAAGGAACCCACCCTTCTCTTCCTCGCCCGAGGCGGTGGCCTCGCCGGCATCGCCAGCGCGCCAGGAAGAACGGTGGTTCCGGATGAGGGAGTCCTTGTCCAGACCTTGCTCCAGCTCCCGACGACGGGCCTCGGTCTTGATGCGCGCGATGTTCTTGCGCATCGACTTCAGCGTCGCGGTGTTCTCGAGCGTGTTCATCGACAGCTGGAAGCGAGCCGTGACCAGCTCGTGCTCCACGTCGAAGAGCTTGTGGGTGAGCTGCTCATCAGAGAGCTCTGCCAGGTTGCTGTGAGCCATCAGATCACCTCCTCTCCCCGCTTGATGAAGCGGGTCTTGAGGGAGAGCTTGTGGCCGGCGAGACGGAAGGCCTCACGAGCGACATCCTCGGGGACGCCATCGAGCTCGTAGAGGATCCGCCCGGGCTTGACGACCGCGACCCAGTGGTCGGGACCGCTCTTGCCCTTACCCATTCGGGTCTCGGCCGGCTTCTTGGAGATCGGCTTGTCGGGGAAGATCC
Source organism: uncultured Pseudomonadota bacterium (assembly GCA_937891875.1). Taxonomy (GTDB): domain Bacteria; phylum Myxococcota_A; class UBA796; order UBA796; genus REDI01. The sequence goes on from CALATR010000290.1 coordinate 9,494, forward strand.
GGATCCACACCTTGCCGCCACGCTTCACGTGCCGGGTCATGGCGATACGGGCCGCCTCGATCTGTCGGCTGGTCACGTAGCCGCAGGTGGTCGCCTGAAGGCCGTAGTCACCGAAGGAGATGTCGCTCCCGCGGTAGGCCAGGCCCTTCATCCGGCCCTTCTGGACCTTGCGACGACGAACGCGCTTGGGGGCAAGCATGATTTACTCCGTTCCGATCAGGCCTGGCGACGATCGCCAGGCATGATCTCGCCCTTGAAAATCCAGACCTTGACGCCGATGACGCCGTAGGTCGTCTTTGCCTCGGCGAGCCCGTAGTCCACGTCCGCACGCAGGGTGTGGAGCGGCACGCGGCCCTCGAGGTACCACTCACGCCGGGACATCTCGGCACCGCCGAGACGACCGGAGCACATCACCTTGATGCCCTTGGCGCCGGCGCGCTTGGCAGAGGTGAGCGCCTTCTTCATCGCGCGGCGGTAGCTCACGCGCTTGACGAGCTGCTGGGCGATGTTGTCCGCCACGAGCAGCGCGTCGGTCTCGACCTTGCGGACTTCCATCACGGTGACGTAGACCTCGGTGGAGACCATCTGCTGGAGCTCGGCGCGCAGGGCCTCGAGGCCGGTGGTGCGCTTGCCGAGGATGATGCCGGGCTTCGCGGCGTGCACGAACACCTTGGCCTTGTTGGCCGCGCGCTCGATCACGATCCGGGAGACGCTTGCGTTCCGGAGCTTGTTCTTGATGTGCTCACGGATCCGGAGGTCCTCCTCCAGGAAGCGAGCGTACTCCTTCTCCGCGAACCAGTTGGAGTCCCAGCCGCGCGTCACACCAACGCGAAAGCCGATCGGGTTGATCTTCTGTCCCATGGTTCCTCACCGAGTCCCGAGAACGACGTTGATGTGGCTGGTCTTCTTGACGATTCGCGTGGCGCGGCCCTGGGCACGCGGACGGAAACGTCGGAGGCCAGGCCCCTCGTCCACGGTGATGGTCTTGACGTAGAGCTCGTCCACGTCGAGGTCATCACCAGTCTGCTCAGCCGAGTGCTCCGCATTTGCGATAGCAGACTCGACCAGCTTCTGGATGAGGGGGGCAGACTTCTTCCGCGTGAACTGCAGGATCTCGATGGCCTCGGAGGCATCGCGGCCGCGGACGAGGTCGGCGACGAGGCGAGCCTTCTGGGCTGAGACCTTGGCATAGCGGAGCTTGGCAGTGCTTTCCATGGTTCCTACCGCTTGGCCTTGCGATCCGCCGCGTGACCACGGTAGGTCCGGGTCGGGGCGAACTCACCGAGCTTCTGGCCGATCATCTGCTCGGTCACGTACACGGGGATGAACTGCTTGCCGTTGTGAACGGCGAACGTGAGCCCGATCATGTCGGGGACAATGGTGCTGCGGCGGCTCCAGGTCTTGATGACCTTGTTGGAACCACCCTCGCGCGCACGCCGGACCTTCTTCCGCAGGGAAGGGTCGACGAACGGGCCCTTGCTGACTGAGCGCGCCATGAAGACCTCCCGGGTGCCTAGTTACGGCGCTTGACGATGAAGCGGGAGGAGGCCTTCCGCTTGTTGCGAGTACGGTAGCCCTTGGTGGGCTTGCCCCAAGGTGTGACGGGGTGACGCCCCTTGGCGCGTCCCTCACCACCACCGTGCGGGTGATCGACCGGGTTCATCGCGGTGCCACGGACGGTCGGGCGGATGCCCAGCCAGCGGCTGCGACCGGCCTTGCCGATCTTGATGTTCTCGTGCGAGGTGTTGCCGACCTGGCCGATGGTGGCCCGGTTCTCGCCCCACACCTGACGCAGCTCCCCGGAAGGCAGACGGAGGAGGACGTATCCCCCCTCCTTGGCCATCACCTGGGCGTAGGTGCCGGCGGAGCGGCAGAGCTGGCCACCGCGACCGCGCTGGAGCTCGATGTTGTGGACCCAGGTGCCGAGCGGGATGGAGACCAGCCGCATGGCGTTGCCGGGAGTGATGTCCGCGGTGTCCGAGGTGACGACCTTGTCGCCGACCTGGAGCCCGAGCGGGTGGAGGATGTAGCGCTTCTCGCCGTCGGCGAAGTGGATGAGCGCAATGCGGGCCGACCGGTTCGGGTCGTACTCGATCGCGGCCACCTTGCCCGGCACGCCTTCCTTGTCCCGACGGAAGTCGATGATGCGGTAGCGGCGCTTGTGGCCGCCGCCCCGGTGGCGGACGGTGATGCGGCCACGGTTGTTGCGACCACCGGACTTCGGCGCGGGCGCTAGCAGCGAGCGCTCGGGCTTGGACCGGGTGATCTCAGCGAAATCGCTGACGGTCATGAACCGTCGGCCTGCCGAGGTCGGCTTGAACTTCTTCGTCGCCATGGGATCCTCAGGCCTCGTAGATGTTGATGGTCTGGCCCTCGGCCAGCGTGACGTAGGCCTTCTTCCAGTTGGAGCGCTTCGCGGTGCGGCGGCCGAACCGCTTCACCTTGCCGCGCACCACCAGGGTCCGGACCGTGCGGACGCGAACGCCGTAGAAGCGCTCCACGGCGCGCTTGATCTGCACCTTGTTCGCCTTGAGGCCGACCTCGAAGGCAAAGGTGTTGTCCGGCAGACTCGTCGTGCTCTTCTCGGTCACGATCGGCCGAACGAGGATGTCCTTCATCTCCATGTCAGCCCCCGAGCCGCTGCGTGAGAGCCTCGGCCGCGGCCTTGGTCATCACGATGGTTCCGCGGTGCAGCACGTCACGAACGTTGACGCCCTGGACCGGCAGGAAGGTCACGTTGGGAAGGTTGCGCGCAGAGAGGAAGACCTTGTCGTCCTTCTCCGGCATGACCAGCAGCGCATCCTCGAGCTCGAACGTCTTGAGGAGGTTGACCACGTGCTTGGTCTTGATCTCCGACAGCTGAAGATCGTCGAGCACGACGATGGAGCCCTCGGCAATCCGGTGCGACAGGGCGGCCCGGAGAGCAGCGCGGCGCACCTTCTTGTTGATCTTGAACGCGTAGGAGCGCGGGGTAGGCCCGTGCACCACGCCGCCGCCACGCCAGTGCGGAGCACGGATGGTGCCGGCGCGAGCGCGACCGGTGCCCTTCTGGCGGAACGGCTTCTTGCCGCCGCCGCGGACCTCGGCGCGTCCCTTCACCTTGTGGGTGCCCTGACGCTTCTTGGCGAGCTGGTAACGAACGACCGCGTGCATCAGGTCCTGACGGACCGGAGCAGCGAAGACCTCCTCGGAGAGGGAGATCTCCTCGACCTTCTCGCGGTTCTGGTTGTAGACGTCGACCGTTGGCATGAAGCCCTCCGCGCTGCCTAGGACAGCTTGATCTCGACGTGAACGCCGGCGGACAGATCGAGCTTCATCAGGGCGTCGACCGTCTGCTGGGTGGGCTCGATGATGTCGAGGAGCCGGTGATGGGTCCGACGCTCGAACTGCTCACGGGACTTCTTGTCCACGTGCGGGCCACGGAGAACCGTCCAGCGGTTGATCGTGGTCGGCAGCGGGAACGGGCCGCGGATGTCGACGCCGGTACGACGAGCGGTGTCGACGATCTCCCGGGCGGACTTGTCGAGCAGCTTGTGGTCGTAAGCCTTCAGCCGAATCCGGATCTTGTTGCTGGACGCCATGGTGCGATCCCTGTGCCCTTGCGGGGGCATGGTTCGAGGACAGACAAGGTCGGATGCCCGGCGAGCCGGGCGACCAACCCTCTGGACCGCGAGGCGGCCCGGGGGACGGCTGCCCACCACGTCGTGTGGACTGCCGTGTCTTCTTCACGAGGAAAAGGAACGAAGTGGGGTGCACGCACCCCGGCGGCGCCCCCTTACCGGGGTGGCTGCCGCCTGTCCACCATCAACGATGACGGACTTGAGTCATCGCCGCTCGAGGCGGCGATGGGGCACTACCAGCGGTAGTGCGAGAAGGCCTTGTTGGCCTCGGCCATGCGGTGGACGTCGTCCTTCTTCTTGACCGCGCCGCCCCGGTTGTGGGACGCCTCGATCAGCTCGTTCGCGAGCTTCTCACGCATGGTCTTGCCGCCGCGCTTGCGGGAGTGCTGGATGAGCCAGCGCAGCGCGAGGGCGGTACGGCGGGCCGGACGAACCTCGACCGGCACCTGGTAGGTCGAGCCACCGACGCGACGGCTCTTGACCTCGACCACCGGCTCGGTGTTCTCCACGGCCCGGCGGAACACCAGGAGGGGATCCTCCTTGGTGCGGTCCTCGATGATGTCGAAGGCACCGTAGACGATCTTCTCGGCAACGGCCTTCTTGCCATCGTACATGAGCACGTTCATGAACTTGGCGAGGAGGAGGTCGTGGTATCGGGGATCCGGAAGGATCTCGCGCTTGGGAACTTCGCGACGGCGAGGCATGGGACTTCCTACTTCTTGGGCCGCTTGGCGCCGTACTTGGACCGACCCTGACGCCGGGCGTTGACGCCCTGGGTGTCAAGGGTGCCGCGGATGATGTGGTAGCGCACGCCGGGGAGGTCCTTGACACGACCACCACGGATGAGCACCGAGCTGTGCTCCTGGAGGTTGTGTCCCTCACCGGGGATGTACGAGGTGACCTCGATCCCGTTCGTGAGGCGCACACGAGCGACCTTACGGAGCGCGGAGTTCGGCTTCTTGGGGGTGGTGGCGTACACGCGGGTGCAGACGCCACGCTTCTGCGGGCAGCCCTTGAGCGCCGGAGCGGTGCTCTTCTTGGGCTGGCGGCTACGCCCCTTTCGGATGAGCTGGTTGATGGTCGGCATGCGATCCTCAGGGCCGGGGCTTTGTCCCCGGCCGGCGACGCTGCGCTTTATGGAATGCAGGCAGCGCTGTCAAGTGATTGGCGCATATGGACGACATCGCCGTCCTGCGCCCTGTTGGCTCCGAGTACGAAGCCCTGTCCAAAGAGTGGGTCCGCCCGTCACTCCCCTCCCCCGCCCAGCGGCGGGAAGAGGTGTCCGCGCACCGGGCGAGCGATGCGCGGACTGTTCGAAGCGGTCGTTGAAAGGGAACTACAGGGCGGAGGAATCCGCCTCGGACTCGTCCCGGAAGCTCATGCCGAGCTTGCTGTAGGACGCAAAGCCGGTGCCCGCCGGGATGAGGCGGCCCATGATCACGTTCTCCTTGCAGCCCCGGAGCTCATCGACGGCACCCTTGATGGCTGCCTCGGTGAGGACGCGGGTGGTCTCCTGGAAGGAGGCCGCGGAGAGGAACGAGTCGGTGGACAGGCTCGCCTTGGTGATGCCGAGCAGCAGCGCCTCGTACTTGGCCGGGAGGCCGCCCATCGCGATGATCTGGCGGTTGACCTTGTCGAAGCGGTGCTTGTCCACGACCTCGTCGACCAGGAAGTCGGTGTCACCGACCTCGCGGACGCGGACGCGGCGCAGCATCTGACGGACGATGACCTCGATGTGCTTGTCGTTGATCTTGACGCCCTGGAGTCGGTAGACCTCCTGGATCTCGTCCAGCAGGTACCGGGCCAGCGCCGCCTCACCCTGGATCTTCAGGATGTCGTGCGGGTTGGCTGCACCGTCCATCAGGGCCTCACCGGCGCGGACGTAGTCGCCCTCGTTGACGGTGATGTTCTTGCCCTTCGGGATCAGGTACTCCTGGGTGGTCCCGTCCTCCATCTCGACGACGATGCGACGCTTGCCCTTCGTGTCCTTGCCGAAGGAGACCACGCCATCGACCTCGGTGATGATCGCGACCTCCTTGGGCTTGCGAGCCTCGAAGAGCTCTGCGACGCGGGGCAGACCACCAGTGATGTCCTTGGTCTTGGTCGTCTCACGCGGGATCTTGGCGACAACATCGCCGATCTCGATGGTCGCACCCGGCTGGACCATGATGTAGGCGTTGACCGGCAGGAAGTAGCGCTGGGAGTTGTTCTCCTCGTCGGTGACGACGATGCGCGGCTTCAGGTCGGTGTCCTTGAAGTCGGTGACGACCATGCGGGACAGACCGGTGACGTCGATCTCCTCGCGGACGGAGCTTCCGTCCTTGAGGTCCTCGAACTGCGCATCGCCCCGGATGGTCGAGAGGATGGGCATGTTGAACGGGTCCCACTGGGCGACGCGCATCTTGGCCGCCACCTTCTGACCGTCGTCGACCAGCAGGATGGCGCCGTAGGGCACGCCGTAGCGCTCGCGCTCGCGACCCTTGAGGTCGACGACCGTGAGCTCGCCGTTGCGAGACATGACGATGGTCTGGCCGTCACGGTTCTTCGCGGTGAGCAGCGCCTCGCTGTACTTGATGACGCCGCTCGTACGCAGCTCGAGGCTGGACTGGGCGACGTTGCCGGTCGCGGCACCACCGATGTGGAAGGTCCGCATGGTGAGCTGCGTTCCGGGCTCACCGATGGACTGGGCCGCGATGACGCCGACCGCCTCGCCGATGTTGACGAGGTTGCCTCGCGCGAGGTCGCGCCCGTAGCACATGGAGCAGACGCCCCAGCGCATCTCACAGGTGAGGACCGAGCGGATCCGGACACGGTCGACGCCGGCCTGGACCACCTTCTCGACCGCGCGCTCGTCGAGCACACCACCGCGGGGCACCAGAACCTCGTCGGAGTAGGGGTCGAGGATGTCCTCGGCAGCCACACGACCGAGGACGCGCTCGCCGAGGTGCTCGATGATCTCGCCGCCCTCGATGAGCGACTGGATGTCCATGCCCTCGGTCGTCCCACAGTCCACTGCGGTGACGATCGTGTCCTGCACGACGTCGACGAGGCGACGGGTGAGGTAGCCCGAGTTCGCGGTCTTCAGCGCGGTGTCAGCCAGGCCCTTACGCGCACCGTGGGTGGACGTGAAGTACTGAAGCACCGACAGGCCCTCGCGGAAGTTGGCGGTGATGGGCGTCTCGATGATCTCGCCCGAGGGACGAGCCATGAGGCCGCGCATGCCAGCCAGCTGCCGGACCTGGGTGGGCGAGCCACGGGCGCCGGAGTCGACCATCATGAAGATGGAGTTGAAGCTGTCCTGCTCCGCCTCCTGACCCTGCGGGCCGTGCACCACCTGGGTGCTGATGTTCGACAGCAGATCCTCGGAGATCTGGGCCGTGACCTTGGACCAGATGTCGACGACCTTGTTGTACTTCTCACGCGGGGTGATGAGACCCTCGTTGTACTGGGACTCGGTGTCCTGGACCTCGCGGTGGGCAGCGTCCAGGATCTCGGTCTTGGTCGGCGGGATGGTCATGTCGTCGATGCAGATCGACACGCCGGCCTCGGCCGCCATGCGGAATCCGAGCTGCATGAGGGCGTCGGCGAAGAGCACGGTCTTCTTGGCACCAGCCACGCGGTAGCAGCGGTCGATGATCTCGCCGAGGGCCTTCTTGGAGAGGTTGCGGTCGACCAGGTTGAACGGCAGCTCGGGCGGCACGATCTGGTAGAACAGCACGCGGCCGACGGTGGTGCTGACCACCTCACCGCGGCCCTCGACCACGTTCTTCTGGTTGTCGAGCGTCCAGACCGGGATTCGGTTCTCGAAGCCGAAGAAGCCGGCTCCGGTGACGACCATGGTCAGGTTCTCCTTGTGCATGCTGCGCAAGGTGGAGACGATCTCCCTGAGCTCGTTGACTCGGTGAGCCGAGTTCAGGCGAGCGTCGAACTGCACCTTGCCGCCCTCGTTGGGCAGCACCGCGTGGACCGTGGCGATCACGCGGGTGGTGCCACGCACCTCGGGAAGCTCGTAGGTGAAGACCTGATGACCGGCGATCTCCTGCTCGGCGACCTTCACCTCGTCGAACGGGAAGGCCGCGCGAGACTCGGCGCCACCCTCGACTGCCTGGAGGCGGTTGGCGACAGCGATGGCCATGCGGTCATCGCCGGTCAGCTCGGCGAGCTTGCCGAAGCCGTTGGCCCGGCCGCCGAAGTCCTTGCCGTCCTGATCGATGTGGGCCAGGTCGAGCACGAGGGCGGTGTTCTCGCCGAAGTCGGCGCCGGCGTTCGAAGAATCGCCAGCGATGGTCGCCCAGGCGTCGCCGCCGAGGGCCGCGAACTCGCCGAGGTTGATCGCCTTGTCGCGGGCATTGTGGCGCTGGACCTGACCACGGTGCAGGTGCCAGACCTCGGACTTGCCGCCGACGTCGACGCCGAGGACCAGGTGGGCGTCCTGCAGGGCATCGAGCTGCTCGAACAGGCGACGCTCCAGCGGACGGCTGGGCATGCGCACCTTGACGCGGGCGTGGAGGTCCACCTCACCGCTGTCGAAGGCAACCCCGACCTCGCTCGGGCTGCTGAACTCGCGGCCCTCGCCACGGGCGAAGCGACGCTCGCGGGTCATGTAGTAGGCACCGAGCACGACGTCCTGGGACGGCTTGATGATCGGACCACCGTTGGCGGGGCTCAGGATGTTGTTGGTCGACATCATGAGCACGCGGGCCTCGATCTGGGCCTCGATGGACAGCGGCAGGTGCACGGCCATCTGGTCGCCGTCGAAGTCGGCGTTGAACGCCGAGCAGACGAGCGGGTGCAGGCGGATGGCCCGGCCCTCGATGAGGACCGGCTCGAACGCCTGGATGCCGAGACGGTGCAGGGTCGGCGCGCGGTTGAGGAGCACCGGGTGCTCCTTGATGACGTCCTCGAGGATGTCCCAGACCTCCTCGCGCTCCTTCTCCACCATCTTCTTGGCAGCCTTGATCGTGGTGACCAGGCCGCGCTCCTCGAGCTTGTTGTAGATGAACGGCTTGAAGAGCTCGAGCGCCATCTTCTTGGGAAGACCGCACTGGTGCAGACGCAGGTCGGGACCGACGACGATGACGGAGCGGCCGGAGTAGTCGACGCGCTTGCCGAGCAGGTTCTGACGGAAGCGACCCTGCTTGCCCTTGAGCATGTCGGACAGGGAGCGCAGCGGCCGCTTGTTGGGGCCGGTGAAGACCTTGCCGCGGCGACCGTTGTCGAACAGGGCGTCGACGGACTCCTGCAGCATCCGCATCTCGTTGCGGATGATGATCTCGGGCGCGTTCAGGTCCTGAAGCCGCTGGAGGCGGTTGTTCCGGTTGATGACGCGGCGGTAGAGATCATTGAGGTCGGACGTCGCGAACCGGCCGCCGTCCAGCGGGACGAGCGGGCGCAGATCCGGCGGCAGGACCGGGATGACCTCGAGCATCATGTGCTCCGGGCTGTTGCCGGAGTCGCGGAAGGCCTCGACGATCTTCAGGCGCTTGGCGAAGCGACGGCGCTGGGCCGCAGACTGGGTCTCCTTCATCTCCGTGCGGAGCTGGTCGGAGAGCGCCACGACGTCAAGCTCGGCGAGGAGGTCACGGATGACCTCGCCGCCCATGCCGACTTCGAAGGAGCCGTACCCGAAGGTCTCGATCATCTCCTGGTAGTCCTCCTCGGAGAGGATCTGGCCCTTCTCCAGGGAGGTCTCGCCGGGATCGGTGACCGTGTAGCTCTCGCAGTACAGCACCTTCTCGAGGTCCTTCAGGGAGACGTCGAGGAGGTTGCCGATGCGGGACGGCAGGGACTTGAGGAACCAGATGTGGGCGACCGGAGTGGCGAGGTCGATGTGACCCATGCGCTCACGGCGGACCTTGGCCTGGATGACCTCCACACCGCACTTCTCGCAGGTGATCCCGCGGTACTTCATGCGCTTGTACTTGCCGCACAGGCACTCGTAGTCCTTGATGGGACCGAAGATGCGCGCGCAGAAGAGGCCGTCCTTCTCGGGCTTGAAGGTTCGGTAGTTGATGGTCTCCGGCTTCTTCACCTCGCCATGGGACCAGCTCCGGATCTTCTCCGGAGAGGCCAGGCTGATGCGAACCGCCACGTAGTTGAGGGGGTTCTTGGGCTTGTCGTAGAGGTTGTAGATCTCCCGCACGGCGATCTCCTGAAGAAGGGGGTGTCAGCGAAGGCTGACGGGGTGAGGGCCGGTGGACGGCCAGCCCTCGATGGCGCCGTGGGGGACGGCGCCGAGAAAAAAGAGGGGGTGGGCTACTGGCGCAGGGGCTGCTTGTCTTCGATGAGCTCGACATCGAGGGCGAGTGCCTGCATCTCCTTGACGAGGACGTTGAAGGACTCGGGCAGGCCAGCCTCGAGCACGTTCTCGCCCTTCAC
>CALATR010000291.1 GCA_937891875.1 uncultured Pseudomonadota bacterium
ACGAGCCAGGCGACCAGTGGATCGGGCGGGGCCTCGTTGCGCGGACGCACCGTCCAGCCACCCAGGCGCTCATCGCGGAACGGCGCCACCGCAGCGAGCTCTCGCACGCGCTCCCGCGCTCCCTCGCAGTCCCCGCGCTCGACCTGCTTCTGGATGCCTGCCGCCTCGAAGCAACGAGCGGCAGCAGGTCCGTCTCGGGGCTCGAGGATCCTGCACCAGCGCTCGGCTGGCGGGACCAGCGGACCGGGAGCTGCGGAGAAGTCAGGCAGACGCGGGATCTTGTACATCTCGACCTGGAGGACCGGGTCCTGGGGAACCGGCGCGCCGGCCCCGGTTCGCGAGCTGTCCTCCGCCGGCTTGGCGGGCGGCCGGTAGGGCACGTACGGCGTGTCCGCCGTGCACCGCGTGACGATGTTCGCGACCAGCAGGACCAGCACCACCACCCCGAGCACCCACGCGATCCCCCGCCCCACAGAGAAGCCCTCCGAGGTGGAAGGTCTCCGCGGAGAACGCCGATCTCCAGGGGTGTACGGCCCGAACTCCGGCCGCTGCCCGGTGTTCGGGTCGATGAGCGCATCGGTGGGGCTGCCCATCCGTTGGAAGGCGACCCCGAAGATCAGGGTGACGGTCGGCGCCCGCTCGCAGATCAGGGCCTCGATCTCCGGGCGACGGGACGCCTGCGCCAGCAGCGGCAGGGCACTGTACGTCTCACCGGTCAGCACGCCCCAGGCGCACGCGGAGAGCGCAGCTTCCAATACGTCATCACGCAGCGCGACCAGCTCGCGCGCCGCGCGGCGCAACACCGGATCCGGCTCTCCCTTCAGGCCCAGACCCAGCGAATCCTCCAGCCGCTCCACCCGGGCGAGCAGCGCGTGGGCGTCATCGAGGAGGCCGCCGTGAACGAGGCCGAGCACCACGATGTGAAGCTCGTCCGTGAGCATCTCGTCGCCGAGGAGCTCGGCTTCGATCCGATCGAGCGCACCCAGCACCGCCTTCCACGCGGCCTCGGGTCGCTCTCGATAGACCAGCTCGGAAGCGGCGAAGAGCACGACCAGGGGCCGAAGTTCGACGGGATCCCGCCTGCCGAGCACGACGTCGACGACCGCGTCCCGCAGCAGCCCGCCGTCGTCCATCAGCTCTCGGTGAAGCAGGCCGGGGTCCCGCTCGTCGAGCCCCTCGAACCAGCCGAGCGGCACGCCGCCTCGCCGCCGCCACGCCTCCATGTCGAATGCGAACCGGTCGGGCTCGGCTTCGAGCAGGGTGTCGCCGCCGGATGGAGGGCGCGGCTCCCCTGCCTCGCTCGTGGGCCCCGGGTCCGGTTCGGTGGCTGGCTCCGAAGGCGCGTCGCTCGACGGTGGCCTCGACGGGGAGGACGTCGCAGCAGGCCCGAAGACCTGACCCACGCCACCGGCGTGCTCGGTGAGCACCTCATACGCCGTCCGCACCCGCTGGAACCCCTCCGGATCCCGCTCCGGACGGTGATTGCGGACCATGCGCAGATAGGCTCGTCGAACGTGCTCTTTCGTCGCGCCGGGCTCCACGCCGAGGACCCCGCGGGCCTCGTCCCGGGTCACTGGATCAGGCTCTGGCGGATGGCCGCCACCAGTCGACGGAGCTCCTCGCGCACGGGCTCGTAGACCTCGGGGTTGCGCGTCTCGAGCGCGGCGCGGAACTGGCCGATGGCTTCGCCCAGCATGCCGCGGGGCCCGCCCGTCAGCGCCTCGAACGTCGCCTCCGCCTCGGCCAGCGCCGTCTTGTTCGGCAGCAGCTCCCGGGCGGGGATCCGCAGCTTGGCAAGCCGCTCTTCCGCGGCGGCCCGCGCCTTCGGGTCGAGGCTCCCCGCGTGCAGCTCGATGACCTTGCGCTCCGAGGTCTCCGTGCCGATGACCTTGACGTCGACCTCGATGAGGCCCGACAGGTCATAGGCAAAGCGCACCAGGATCCCCACGGTGCCGGCCTTGCGGCGGGGCACGGGGATCTGGAGCACGTCCAGCTCGGTGTTGCGATCGGACTCGGCGTGCTCGCCCTGGAGCAGGCGGAAGCGCACGAAGGGCTGGTTGTCCTGCAGGGTCGTGTAGGTCTCCTCGCGGCTCGCCGGGATCGTCGTGCCGCGGTGGAGGATCGGCGAGAAGACACCCTGGATCAGTCGGGTTCCGAAGAACGTCGCGGTGTCCACGCCCAGGGTGAACGGGCAGACGTCGGTGACCACGAGGTCGTCGACCGCAGCGTGCCCCTCGACCAGGCCGGCCTGCACGGCGGCCCCCAGCGCGACGCTCTCATCCGGGGGCAGGTCGCGCAGGGCGGGCTTGCCGAACACCCGCCCGGCCAGCGCGCCGATGCAGGGCATGCGCGTGGCTCCGCCGACCAGGAGCACGGTGTCGATCGCGTCGGGGCGGACGCGCGCGTCCAGGAGCGCCCGGTGCATCGGCAGGCGCAGCCGCTCCACCAGGGGCTCCCACAGGCGATCGACCTCAGATCGCGACAAGCGCAGGGTGAACGGCTGATCTCCGCGCACGCCGCCCGCGACCAGCACCGCGTCCTCCGCCTCGGTCAGCGAGCGCTTGGCCTGCTCGCACGCGTCGCGCAGCCGAGCACGCACCACCGGATCCCCGACGTTCACCCCCGACTCTCGAGCCTTTCCGCTCACGTGCTCCAGCAGCGCGTCGGTGAAGTCTTCCCCGCCGAGCCGGGTGTCGCCCGCGGTCGCCTGCACCTCCACGACCCCCTCGATGATCTCCAGCACGGTGACGTCGAAGGTGCCACCCCCGAGATCGAGCACGACGACCCGCTGCTCGGTCTCGAGGTGGTGCAGCCCATACGCGAGCGCCGCGGCGGTCGGCTCGTTGACCAGCCGCCGCACGGTGAGTCCGGCCAGCTCCGCCGCCTGCCGGGTCGCCCGGCGCTGGGTCTCGCTGAACCAGGCAGGCACGCTGACGACCGCCTCGGTGACGGGCTCGCCGAGGGTGGCCTCCGCGTCGGCCAGGAGCGCCTTGAGCACCACCGCAGACAGCTCGACCGGGGTCCAGCGGGCATCGCCCAGGTCGAGGTGGTGGTCGGTGCCCATGTCGCGCTTGAAGAAGCGGGCGACCCGTCCGGGTGCCGTCACTTCGCGGGCCAGGGCGATGCGACCGACGCTGACGCTGTCATCCTCGTCGACCAGGACCGCCGATGGCGTGAGCAGGTCCCCGAGCGCGTTGGGCAGGCAGCGCGGCCCGCCCTCGTCGAGCACGGCCACCAGTGAGTGGGTCGTTCCCAGGTCGATGCCGACGATGCGCCCCACAGGCTCCCCCCGAGCGGCCAACCACCGCGTCCACGTCGACGCCGACTACCGCTCCCCGCCCCGGTAATACTTCAGCGTCTTGTGCGCCGGATGCTCCGGTCCCAGGATGTCCAGGGTGATCCCCCGCCCCTGGAAGATGTACTCCCAGCCCAGCATCGGGTCGCGGTAGACGTCGAAGCACTCGTCGGCCTTCTCGAGGAGCAGGTCGATCAGGCGCTCGGCGACCAGCGCGGTCAGCTCGGCCTCGTCACCGAGGTCTGATCGCAGCAGCCCAAGGCCGGCGTCCATCCAGCCGATCGCTTCATCGAGCCGGCCCATCCGATAGACGAGATCGCCGACCGCCGCCTGGCGGATGCCCACCTGCGCGCTGCCAGCGCCGTGGACCTGCTTGTCGATCTCGACCGCCTCCAGCAGGTAGCCCTCCGCCTCCTGCGGTCGGCCACGCTGCTCGTTGACCCGCGCCCAGGTGGCGAGGCGCTGAGCGAGGTCGGGGTGGGGGCCGCCGTCGGTGTCGCGCTGCTCACGGGTCCAGCGCAGACCCTCGTTCATCATGCGTACGCCCCGATCATCGTGGCCGATGGCCTCCAGGGCGCGGCCGTACTCGAATGCCACCTTGGCGCGCTCCTCGGGGGAGCCGTGCTTCTCGACCCAGGCCCACAGGCTCTCGAGCACCTCCGCCGCACTCTCCGGATCGCCCAGGCGCAGCGCCATGGGTCCGAGCACGCGGGCGCGATCGAGGGTGACGCGATCGTGGGGCCCGCGCTCCCGGCACAGGGTCTCCCAGGCCTCGTAGAACACGGGTGCGGCCGCCTCGTCCCCGCCGACCTCGCGGCGCACCTCGGCGATCTGGGCGAGCAGCAGTCCGATCTTGGTCGGGTTGGTGATCCGGCGGATGGAGAGCGCGTCCTGCAGACGGGCGTCGGCCGCGGGCAGATCTCCACGGTTGCGCAGGTTGCGGGCCAGGAACTGGGCCGCGGTCGCCGCCCGGGGGTCGGTGCCGAACGCCTTGTAGAGGACCTTGAACGCCCGCTCCAGGTACGGGGTCGCCTCGTCGTGCCGACCGAGCTCATCGAGGAGCGCGCCCAGGCGCATCCCCTGCATCTGGGCCATCGGGTGGTCGTTGCCGAGCCGGGAGCTGGTGCGATCCCAGGCCGCCCGGGCAAACGACATCGCCTCCCGCTTGCGACCCGCCTTGCCGTAGATCTCCCGCAAGCGGCCGAGGAGGGTCTCGCCGACCATCGCCGGAGGGCCCGGCGCCCCGAGGAGCTCATCCGGGAGCGGGGCCAGGACCTCCTCCCAGCTGGTCGCCACGCCAGCCCCACGCAAGACCACCGCCCCGCCGTCCGGCCAGAGCCCTTTCAAGGCCGCCACTGCCTGCTCGCGCACGCTCACCCATCCTCCAGGCGCGGCAGCCTACCGCGATCGCCGGTGAAGATCCCCAGGCGGAAGACGTCGGAGTGCCGACGGGTTGATGACCCGCGGTAGTATGCCCCGAACACACCGAGAGGATTCCATGACGCGCTTCACCCGCCAGATCATCGCCGGCACGCTCCTGTCTGCCGCGCTCCTGATGAGCTCCACCGCCTTCGCTGGCGAGCTCGAAGACCGCGCGGAGAAGGTCCTCGCCGAGGCCATCAAGGTCGCCGAGTCGGGCGACATGGACAAGTGGATCAAGGAGTTCTGCGACCCGGAGCGCTGCCACACGCAGCTGTCGAAGGAGCAGTGGAAGGCCTACCAGCTCAAGCAGCTCAAGCTCCAGGGCGGCAAGTGCGTGACCGACGGCAAGGTCGCCGTGGCGCGCTGGCGCGGCAGCCTGTCGGACGAGGGCGGCAAGGCCAAGGCCTACGTCACCTGCGAGAACCGCCAGCTCCCGCCCCCGGTCGAGTTCCGCTACGACAAGGAGAAGGACAAGATCTACATCCGCAACACGAGCATCTGAGGCTCGTGGCGGGCCGAGTCTCGTGGCGGGGCGGTCCCTGGTCTCTGGTCTCTGGTCCCTAGGCCCAGCGGCAGCTTGGTCGGCGCACATTGCGGTGCGCACGGCCCAGAGTCCCAGAGCGCGCGGACCCCATACTCGCTGGCCGTGGACCCCCGCTCGGAGCGGGCCCCAGAGACCAGCGACCAGAGACCGCCCCTCCCCTCCCGCCACACCGTCGCTCACCTCTCCGATCATACGCCCGCCACACCGTCGCTCCCCTCCCCGCTCCACGCCCGCCGCACCGACACAACCCCAACCGTTGACACGGCCGCCCTGCTCTGACACCCTCTGGTGAAACCTGACTCGGGTGTCACCTTCATGAGCATGCCAGCCACCGCCCGCGGCCGCGCGACCCGCCAGGCCCTCCTCGATGCCGCCGAGTCCGTGTTCGGCAGCACCCGCTACGCCAAGGCCGCGATCACCGAGATCACGCGCCGCGCCGGGGTCGCCCAGGGCACCTTCTACGTCTACTTCGAGAACAAGCAGGCGATCTTCAGCGAGCTCGTGCACCACATGGGCTCCGAGCTGCGCCACGAGCTGACCGAGGCGACCCGGGACGCGCCGGATCGCTTCACCATGGAGGAGCGCGGCCTGCGCGCCTTCCTCGCCTACCTGCGCCAGCACCCCTCGCTCTACATGATCGTGAGCCAGGCGGAGTTCGTCGATGAGGAGGCGTACCGCGCCTACTACGACAAGTTCACCGAGGGCTACCTGGCGGGCATCAAGAAGGCCCAGGCCCGCGGCGAGGTGTCCGCCGACGTCGACCCCGAGGCGCTCGCCTGCGCCTTGATGGGCATCTACGACTTCATGGGCATGCGCTGGGTGCTCTGGGAGGACCGGGACGTGCCCGAGGAGGCCATCCAGACCGTGCTGCACCTGCTCCGCCACGGCATCGGCCCGGCATGAGCGGCATCGACTGGGGGCCGGCGCTCACCTGGGCGCTGTTCGGGCTCTACGCGGTGGTGACGGGAGGGCTGGCGGTGTTCGCCGGGCTCACGTCGAACAAGTCCGCGGCGAGCTTCGCGATCGGCAGCGGGCAGATGAGCCCGTGGGTCGTCGGCGTGACCCTGGGCGCGTCGCTGGCGTCGAGCGCCACCTTCGTCTTCTACCCCGGCTACGTCTACACCGATGGGCTCGGCGCCCTGATGGGCTTCTCCGTCGCGCTGGTCGCGGGCCTGCTGACCGGCCTCGTGCTCTTCATGCCCCGCTTTCAGGACGTGGGCGCCAAGGTGGCCGCGCTGACCGTGCCCCACTGGCTCGGCGAGCGCTACAAAGATCTTGGTCTGAGGCGGATCTTCGCCGGACTGCAGGTGTTGAACACGGCCTACCTGGTGCTCATCACCGTCGGCTGCGCCCGGGTGATGGAGTCGACCCTGGGGCTGCCCTACCACATCGCGCTCGTCGGCATCATCGCCTTCGTGTTCGGCTACACGGCCCTGGGCGGTGCGACCGCGCACGCGTTCACCAACACCCTGCAGGGCGTCATCATGCTCGCGGTGTCGGTGACCGTGTTCCTGTCGGGCATCACCCTGTGGCCCCAGGCCTGGGAGTCCCTTCAAGCGACCGGCTGGACCGCTCCGCAGAGCAAGCTGTTCAGCTCCCACT
>CALATR010000292.1 GCA_937891875.1 uncultured Pseudomonadota bacterium
CGCGACTCCCCGTGAGCGGATCGAGCCCCGCCACTCCCCCGACCGGCCCGCAGCCACGCGACTTCCCGCGAGCGGCTCCGAACCCGGCACTCCCCCGCCCGCACCGACGCGACTCCCCGTGAGCGGATCGAGCCCCGCCCCCCGGCCGCTACTCGAACTTCCGACAGATGTCCGACAACCCGCTCAGATCCTCCTCGAACGGCGAGTGACGCCCGTAGCTGTGCGCCGGGATCCAGGCGTTGATCAGGTCCGTGAACCCCGGCGGCGGCGTGTGGCCCTGGGTGTGGCTGCACACCACCACGAAGTGCTCGTCCGCGACCAGCTCGCCCGCGAGCGCCTCGGTCGTCTCCTTGAAGCGCACCACCGCGACCACGTCGCTGTCGCCGCCCTCGGACATGAAGACCGGCGTCGGCACCGCGGGGGTCTCGTACTCGACCAGCAGGCCCCCCGACATGATGAACGCCGTCGCCAGGCGGTCCGAGCGCTGGAGCAGGAGTTCCGAGGACCACAGGGCGCCCGCCGAGAAGCCCATCGTGCTCACGGCCTCCATGTCCGCCTCTTGCTCCTCCGCCAGGCAGGCGCGCACGTCGTCGAACAGGGCGAGGTCGAGGTCCGCCCCCCAGGGCAGCAGGGTCGTGGTCGCCGACTCCGGCGCGATGATCACCGCCCCCCACTGCCGCGCCAGCGCCGGCAGCCCGAGCGCGTTCGTGAAGCTCGACGGGTTGTCGCCCATGCCGTGCCACGCGAACACGACCGGGGCTCCCGGAGCGATCTGATCCGGGCGGCTGACGATGAAGCGGCGGGGGGGGTCCGCGGACGTGATCTCGTTCCAGCCCGCCTCGAACGCCGGACATCCGCCGGACGGCACCTCGCCTGGAGGGACGAGCGTCGACAACCAGCCCGGATCCTCGACCAGGGCGTCGGTGTCCTCGGTGGTCTCGGTCGCGCCGCCATCGGCGCACGCGACGAGCGAGACCAGGGACATCAAGGCCAGCTTCTTGCGCACGATCACCTCTGCATGGGTCCGCGCATTCTCGCACAGCCCGCCCCCTCAACCCATCACGCCCGTGAGCCGATCACCCTTCATGAACGGTAGGGGCCGCCAACAGATGCACATCCTGATCGCCGAAGACGACGCCCTCTCCCGCCTGCTGCTGCACAAGGCGGTGGAGCGCCTGGGGCACTCCTGCGAGGTCGCCCGTGACGGTCAGGAGGCCTGGGATGCCTTCGAGCACGGCACGTACGACGTCGTGATCAGCGACTGGATGATGCCGGAGCTGGACGGCATCGAGCTGTGCAGGCGGATCCGCGCCGAGGAGGACGCCGGCTACACCTACTTCGTCCTGCTGACCGCCAACGACGACCGCAACGACCGCCTCCACGGCATGTCCGCCGGCGCCGACGACTACCTGACGAAGCCCCTGAACCCCGACGACCTCCAGCTGCGCCTGGTCGCGGCCCAGCGGGTCACCAACCTGCACCGCAAGATCCTGCAGCAGCAGAAGGAGCTGGAGGCGCTCAACCGCAGCCTCTACGTCGAGGGTCGCCGCGACGCGCTCACCGGGATCCCGAACCGCCTCGCCCTGCGCGACGACCTCGCCCAGGCCCAGGCCCGGGTGGAGCGCGGCGAGGGCACCTACTGCGTCGCCCTCTTCGACATCGACTGCTTCAAGCTCTACAACGACAACCTCGGCCACCTCGCCGGCGACGACACCCTGCGCGAGGTCGCGCAGAAGCTCGCCTCCCGCTGCCGCGCCTCGGACAAGGTCTACCGCTACGGCGGCGAAGAGTTCTGCGCGTTGTTCCTCGATCAGCCGCTGGAGGGTGCCGCGATCGCCGTCGACCGGATGCGCGAGGCGGTGGAGCAGCTCAACCGCGCCCACCCGGCCAACGCCGCCGGCCCGGTGGTCACCG
>CALATR010000293.1 GCA_937891875.1 uncultured Pseudomonadota bacterium
CCTCGGGAGCACGCAACAGGGTGGGAAGGCCGCCGGTGGGGGTGTAGTTGGACCCGCCCGGCTCCGACGGCAACAGGAAGGTCGCGCTCACGGTGGGGCCGGCCTGCACGATGTCGCGCAGGGCGAAGCGCTGCACGCCACTGAAGCGACCGCCGCGCAGGATCTCCTCCCGGCCGTCGGCGTGGACGCGCACGAGGCGCACCGGCCGGGGCAGGGCCTCGTCGCTGTCGTCGAACCAGCTGTCGCGCACGGCGGGGTCCTGCAGGCGCTCGACGCGGAGGTACCAGTCACGACCGTAGGCGGACGCGAGCTTGAGCGCCCGCTTGTGGAGCTTCTTCGAGCCCTTTGCCTTCTCGGCGGCGATTGTGGTCTGCACCAGGCGGCCGGACAGGCGATTCGACAGGCTGCCGCGGGCGTGGCCGTTGGTCTCGCGGAGATCGTTGCGCGGCACCCGGCTCATGGCCAGGTCGCGCACGATCCCGTCGACGACCAGGTCGACCTCCTCGGTGGGCGTGCCCTCGTAGTCGTGGGTGAAGGCGCCCGGGTGGGTGAGATCCTCGGCGGGGTCGTCGGACACGGACCAGCCGGGGGGCAGCACCCGGCGGCCCATGCGCACGCTGCCCGATCCGGGGGAGCCGAGCTCGCCGAGCCAGCTGTCGAAGGGGACCTCGGGTGGGGTGCCCTCGAGCTGGGGGACGAGCAGGTAGCGGTACAGATCGATCGCGGCGTCGTCCGTGAAGACGACCGGTCCGACGACCTCCTCGGACAGGACCGGCGCCTCGGCGAGGGCGAGCAGGTCTGCGGTCATCCGGTCGACGGAGGCACGCATGGCGGCGTCGGTCGGCAGATCGGCGGGGTCGCGGACGGACCACAGCAGGCTGTCGGTGAGCAGCAGGCCGTCCTTGCAGCGCACGTGGAGCACGGCGCGCACGGTCGTCTCCTGCATGGGGCGCACGACCCGGTTGCCGCCCGTGTCGACGATGGTGTGAGTGCCGGACTCGTGGCCGATGATGACGTCGCCCAGCTCGACCCCGGGCTTGCCCGCGAAGGCGGCGGACAGGGTCTCGGCAAGCGCCTCCAGGTCGCGCTCGCCGACGGTCGGGGGGTCGACCGTGTGCACGACCGCGTCGAGCAGCGTGTAGTCGCCCGGGTAGTCATCAGGAGGGCTGAACTGGGCTTCCTTCCGTGCAAACTGCTCGACCGCCTGCTTGTAGGCCGTGTCGGTGATCCGCCAGGCGGCGAGGCGCAGGGCGTGGGGGGTCAGCTCGCGCGGGAGCTGGGTGCCGGCGAACCCGTTCTCCCAGCCGCCGAAGCCGGTGTTGTCGAACTCGGGCTTGCCGACCCGCAGCTCGACCGCGAGGCGGTGGTAGGGGTCGTCGTCGGACGAGACCAGGTGGCCGAAGGAGGCGCGCACGTCGCGCTGGTCCATGTCCACCAGGTGGTAGCGCAGGTGGTAGATCGGCGGGGCGTCCTCACCCAGGGTCAGGCTGTCCGCCTGCTCCGTCATGGCCTCGACCAGCGTGTCCTGCAGG
>CALATR010000294.1 GCA_937891875.1 uncultured Pseudomonadota bacterium
ACGGCCGGCAACACCGGCATCGGCCTGGCGCTGGTGGGGCGCGCCCGCGGCTACCGCGTGGTCATCGTCATCCCCGAGACCCAGTCCAAGGAGAAGAAGGACATGCTCCGCCTGGCCGGCGCCGAGCTGGTCGAGGTCCCGGCGGTGCCCTTCGCCAACCCCAACAACTACGTGCACGTGGCGGAGCGCCTCGCGGGCGAGCTGGCCAAGACGAACCCCGGGGGCGCATTCTACGCGAACCAGTGGGACAACCTTGCGAATCGGCGCGCCCACTACGAGGGCACCGGACCGGAGATCTGGGCGCAGACCGGGGGTCGGGTGGACGCCTTCGTGTCCGCGGTGGGCACGGGAGGCACGCTCTCTGGCACCGGGCTCTACCTCAAGGAGCAGAACCCGAACCTCACGGTGGCGCTGGCCGATCCGTACGGCGCCAAGATGTTCGCCTGGTTCACCCGCGGCGAGCTCGAGGTGGACGTCGAGGGCGGCAGCATCACCCAGGGCATCGGCCAGGGGAGGGTGACCGGCAACGTCGACGGGGCCCCGGTCGACAAGGCCTACCGCATCCCGGACGCCGAGGCGGTTGCGATCATCGACCGGCTGGCCGAAGAGGAAGGCATGGTCCTCGGTGGCTCTGCGGGCATCAACGTCGCCGGCGCGGTCCGCCTCGCGAAGGAGCTGGGTCCGGGCCACACCATCGTGACCATCCTGTGCGACCACGGCAGTCGCTACCAGAGCCAGCTCTTCGACCCGGAGTTCCGCCGCAGCAAGGGCTTGCCCGTGCCCGCGTGGCTCGTCGGCGGCACCGAGATCGTGCCGCCGTTCGTCTAGGACCTACTCGCAGGAGCCGCTGCTGCAGGTCGTGGTGGCGACGCCCTCCCAGGTGAAGGCCGTCCCGCCAGAGCGCAGGTCGAACGACGTGTTTTCGTCGACCCCCGAGCCGGTATCCACGCCGTCGAGGGTGGTCGTGATGAAGCCCGGCACGTCGATGGCCCCCGCCTGGTTGCGGAGCAGGGCGCCGTCGGAGATCTCGAAGTCGACGCCGTCGCCGCCCTTGTAGTCGGGGTCCACCTGCAGCGCGGGCCCGCCGTCGTTGTCGCGGATGACGACCCCGTCGAGCGCACCGTCGAAGGGCGTGCCGTTGCCGGTGAGGAAGAGGGCGCTGCCCGCGTCGGCGCGGCCGTGGTGCAGGGTGGTGTCGGTCCAGGACAGGTGTCCGGTGCTGCCGGTCTGTACCCACAGCAGGCCGCCCTCGGGGGCGATGCCGCGGGAGAGGTCGCACTCGGACAGGGTGTTGTCGAGGGTGAAGCGCCCGGAGTGGTGGATCAGGCCGCCGGCGGTGCTGGCCTGGCCATCGTGGAGGTTGCACCTGTAGAAGTCGAGCTTGCCGTCCTCGGGGGCATCCAGGGCGACGAGGCCTCCCTCGACCGCGGACCCGCCGCGGATGTCGACATCGCGACCCCGGAGGATCGCGTGGATCCTGCCGTAGAGCATCACGTGGCCGCCGCGGTTGCCGGCGTGGTTGTCGCGGCCGGTGAAGTCCTGGAGCACCAGCACCTGGGTGCGGTCCGTGCCGGTGACGATGACGCCGCCGCCGTCGCGGCCAGCGCGGTTGGCCTCGAGGCGTACCTGGTCCAGGGTGGCGAACCCGCCGTTGAGGAGCCGCAGGGAGATGGCGCCTCCATCGGTCCCGGCGCGGTTCTGGCGGGCGACGACCCCGTCGAAGGTGACCTCGAAGCTGTCGTCATCGGCGATCTCGGCGTGCACGGCGCCGCCGCGGAGGCGGGCCACGCTGTCTACGATCACGACGTCGGTGAGGCGGAACACCCGGGCGTGCACGAGGGCCGCGCCGCCGTCCCCATCGCCGGTGCCGCCGCGCAGGGTGACGCCGGAGATGTCGACCACGTCGCCGCGGGCCTGAAGGACCCGGCCCCCGGTGGACTCGAGCACCACCGCCTCCGGGCCGCCGACGCCGACCAGGCGCAGGGAGTGGTCGATGGAGGCGGAGAGGGGATGGGTGCCCTCGCAGGCGTAGACGGTGTCGTCTTCCTCGGCGAGCTCGAGCGCGATGGAGAGTGCCGGCCAGGTCTGGCCATGGAGCTGGGCCGCCTGGGTCGGGCTGTCGCCGCTGCAGTCCTGGTCGATGCCGTCACAGGGCGCATCCTCGGCGCCGGGGTGCACCGTCGGATCGGTGTCGTCGCAGTCGGTGCCGCGGTTGGGCGAGACGTGCCCGCCGGGCCTCAGGCAGGAATAGACCACGTCCAGCACGGAGCCGTAGCCATCCTCGTCCGCGTCTCGATGCCAGGCGAGGGGAGTCGCCGGGTTGTCGTCGATGACGCCGTTGCAGTCGCGATCGACGCCGTCGCACTCCTCGATGGCTCCGGGGAAGACGCCCGCGTCGTCGTCGTCGCAGTCTCCGGCGCGCTCGGCCCAGCCGATCGGGCGCTGGCAGGCCACCCGGGTGTCGTCGTCGACCCCGTAAGTGTCCTCGTCGGCGTCACGGTAGAACGTCTGCGGGTCGTCACACGGGAGATCGTCGCCCCCAGTATCGAGCTCATCCGGCGTGCGGTCGGGATCCGCCTGCGGATCGCAGGCAGCGCCGAGCACGGCGAGCAGGAGCATGGCAGGGACGGTCCGCATGGACACTTCATACCCGCTGGCTCGGCGATCCGTGACAACCGTCGCGCGTCAGGCGCCCCACGGGTTGGTGGCCTGCTGCTGCGCGGGCACGCGGCTGCGAGCGGGACTCATGCTCGTCGCGAGCCCGAGGCTGAACGCGGGTCCCGCGATCGCGCCGAAGAGGAAGAGCGCGCCGAGCGCGATGACCGAGTCCGCAGCGGGGCGCTCGGGAAGCGGCAGGCTGCCGAGCACCATCAGCGCCATGCCCGCGCCGGACACCATGCCCGCGACGCCAACGGACGGCCGGAAGCGCCCCGACGCGAGCATCAGCGCCGCCGCGAAGATGGTGAGGCCGCCGACGACGATGAGCGCGCCGAGGGTGACCAGCTGCAGCGGAGGCTCGCCGCTGGCGACCGCGAGCGCCACCTGCAGCCAGTGCGCCGCCTCGCCGAGGGTGGCGCAGACGAGGACCGAGCCCGCGCCGAGGGCGGTGAGTCCGACCGCGAGGCTCGCGACGGGCGCCTGGCCGTGGACCTTGGCCGACACGCCGATGAGCGCACCGCACAGGCCGAACTGCGCCGCTGCCCACGACACGCTGGTCGCCATGCGCACCACCGCCCAGGGGGGACTCTGGGGCGGGAGCAACAGGGTGAGGATGTGGAACGCGACCATCAACAACACGCCGGCGAAGGCGATCCAGGCCGCGGTTCCTCCGAGGGCCGTCAGGTGCTGGCGGGTGGACTGCATGCCAACCTCCGCGCACAACCTGCCACCGCACGGGCCAACCCTCGATTACGCGCGATTTCAACAGCCGCCCGCCATCGGCTATAGGGGCCGGCCATGCCGACCCTGACCGTGAACCTGCAGACCGTGCACCCATCCGAGCCCTGGTGGCCGGACGAAGACCAGCTCGGCGACAAGCTGTCGCGCCTGGTGAAGCACAACCTCGAGACCGGCGCGCCGACCACCGCGGTCGTGGTGCACCGGGACCGGGTCGTGCTGGTGCCGCTGCGCCCGTTCGTCGAGGCCAAGGTCAACCTCCCCATGCTGCTGGCCGGGCTCGCGCGCTGGGACGAGGGGGACGGACTGCCCGAGGCGATCGGTCTCGTCGGGCGGGTCCAGCTGCGCCGGGGCAAGGACGCCGGCTGGGTGCCGCTGGCGACCGTCTTCCTCGAGTGGCCGGACGGCCGCTGGTGGCACTGGCAGACCCTGCTGGATGCCGACGGCGCCATGCTCGAGGACACCGAGAGCACCGAGCGGGCGACCGATGGACTGCCGAGACCCAACGGGCTGGGCGGCTGGTGGCGCCTGGCGAGGCTGCGCAAGCCGAACCTGAACCTGCGGAGACACACGCCCGCGCTGGGGAGCGAGCTGGTTCAGTAGAGAGCCGTTGCGGCGGCCGAATCGGTGGGGCATTCGCCGTGGACGTGGACGTGGTCGGAGCTGCGAGCACCGGTCTTCACCACGGAGAAGCCGAGTCCCGGAGGCCTGACGGAGGGGAGCCCCAGGGGCGGGCCGCACCGAAGACCCGCTCTCAACATGGCCCGCTCTCAACATGGCGTGCCTGAGCATCGAGTTCGCACCGACGAGCCACGTGGCTCTCCGTCAGACCTCCGGCTCTCCGCTGCTCCGTGGTGAGAACAGTCGTGTGTACTTGGAAGACCACGCGACCAACGGGCATTGACCGGGCCAGCGGACGAAACGATACTTTACATAATATTTATTATCGGACGTTGAGTCAGTTCCGGCTCCCGACCCTCCAGTCCGACTTTCGCCAGCCCCACCGATCCCATTGCTGCTTCCGCGTGCGTGATACGCCCCACCGATGCTCCGGCTGCCTCCCATCGCCCTCGCGCTGCTCACTGCCTGTGGCTCAGGCGCCCTCGCCGAGTCGGTCGGTCGCCTGGAGCTCGCCGAGTCCAGCCTGACCTTCGAGGACTCGCGCCACGGCCGACCGAACGAGCGCACGGTGGTCATCCGCAACTCGGGCACGGCGCGGACCCGGGCCGTCGTGCGGGTGTCCCAGCCCTTCCTGACCGATGCCGACTCGATCACCCTGTCGCCGGACTCCGAGACCACGATCTCGGTATTCTTCCTGCCCGACAGCTACGACCCGGCCGATGGCACGCTCACCGTGCGGGTCGACGGTCGGGACCTGACCGCCAGCCTCTCCGCTACGGTGGACTCCGACTGGGACGACGACGGCGCCATCGCGGAAGAAGCCGGCGGCGACGACTGCGATGACGACCGGCCCGAGGTCGGCCCCGGCCAGCCCGAGGTCTGCGACGGGCTCGACAACGACTGCTCGGGCG
Organism: uncultured Pseudomonadota bacterium; assembly: GCA_937891875.1. Taxonomy (GTDB): domain Bacteria; phylum Myxococcota_A; class UBA796; order UBA796; genus REDI01. The sequence goes on from CALATR010000294.1 coordinate 4,929, forward strand.
TCGCGGACGACAACGCGGTCGATGCGGACACCTGGTTCGCCGATCTCGACGGCGACGGCTTCGGCGACCCCGACAACCCGACCACCGCCTGCGAGGTCCCCGCGCGGCACACCGCCGACGCCTCGGACTGCGACGACGGCGATCGCCTGGTGAACCCCAGCGCGGCCGAGCGCTCGGACGGGGTCGATCAGGACTGCGACGGGCGCATCGACGAGCACCTGCTGACCGCCGGGTCGCTGGTGATCTCCGAGGTCCATCCTGGCGAAGGCGCGGTCCCGCCCTACGTGGAGGTGCTCGTCGGCGATGTCGCGGCTCCCGTGTGGCTGGCCGGGCTCGAGGTCTCCCTCGGCGACGTGTCGATCGTGCTCGACGGCGATGGCGTGGGCCACCCCAGCGGTGACGTGGTCGTACTCTGCGGCACGGGGAGCCCCGGCGCGATCGACGGCCATCCCTGCGAGGACCTGCTCCCCGACGCAGCCATCGCCGATCAGGGGCTCCGCCTCCGCAGCGAGGTCCTGGTCGACGCGGTCGATGCAGGCGTGCTCTCGTTCTCGGCCGACGGGTCCAGCGAGGAGCTCCAGCCCGGGCTCCTGGACGCCACCGACAACGACGAAGCCGCCAGCTGGTGCTCCTCCACCACACCGCTCGTGGACGGCTACGGCACCCCGGGCGAGGTCGCGACCCACTGTGGGGACGACACATGAGCGAGCCCGATCCCGACGCGCCCAACTTCATCGTGCCGCGCATCCCCGGCACGGCCGTGCTCGCCGCAGTCGGTGGACTGCTCCTGCTCGCCGTGGTCGCGGTCGCGGTCCTGCGGGTCGCGCGGGGGCAGACGCTGATCCCCGAGGATCGAACGTCAGAAGGGGTCGATGCCGACCCGGTCGACGCGGGGCCCGCCAACGCAGCCGACAACCTCCCCCGCGATCCCGTCCCCTAGCGGTCGCGCCCGTAGGAACGCTCGTCCGGGTACGCGAGCCGGAACTTGCCGGTGTCGCGCTTGGCCGCAGGGCTCGGCGGGCTCTCCTGGGGCACGAGCATGCTGTACAGGCGGCCGGCGTTGGTCGTGAACACCATCTGGCGCCCGTCGACGTAGGGCGCCGACGACAGGCCCTCCAGGTAGAAGTCCTCGTGCCAGCGCCACACCAGCTCGCCGGTCTGCACATCCACGATGGCGAGCTGGCCGCCGGACCCGCCGATCAGCGCGCCGGCCTCGGTCAGGATGGGCTGGGTCAGGGACGCACCGAGGCCGCTGTCGTAGCTCCAGCGCTCGTCGCCGGCGACGGGGTCGATCGCGCGCAGCACCCCGTCGATGCCAGGGTGCAGGATCAGCTGCCCCCCGGGCACGTCGACGACGGTCACGCCCGCGGAGGCCCCCACGTCGACCCGCCAGCGCACGGTGCTGGACTTGAGGTCCAGCGCGACCAGCGGCGCGAGGTAGCCAGACGCGAACGCGGTCATGCCCGAGGTGGCCGCGGGGGCGACCAGGTCCGGGTAGCGCCCCTCACCGACCGACAGGTCCCAGAAGGGATCGCCGGACGAGCGGTCCAGGGCGACCAGGGCACCGTCGGAGAAGCCGACCAGCACCATGGAGCCCGCCACGTGGGCAGGCGGCGCGGCGTACAGCGTCAGCTCGGACAGGCGGCTGGGATCGGGCTTGCGACGATACTGCCACTGCTGCTCCCCGGTGCTCGCGTCGAGCGCGACCAGCAGGTCGTTCACATCGCGCACGAAGAGCAGGTCTCCGGACAGGGTCGGCCGGGTGGGCTGGGGCGCCGAGCCGGTGCGCCGCCACAGCAGCTCGCCGTCGATGGCGTAGGCCCAGGTGGTTCCCGCGGTGTCGGTGAAGAAGAGGCGATCGCGCAGCACCAGCGGCTCGGCGTTGACCGGGCCGTCCGCCTCGTACGTCTGCTCCAGGGAGCCAGACTCGCGGGACAGGGCGTACAGCGCCTCGCCGCCCGCGGCGCCTACGTAGATCCGCGTCCCGGAGAGCACCGGACGGGCCCGCTCGGCGTGGCTGGGCGCGTTGACCCGCTCGCCCGGGAGGTCCCGGCTCCAGTGCGGCACCGGCCCCCCGTCGAATCGGCCCGGGAACGTGTCCCCGTCGGCGGGCGCAGGCGGCTCGGGCACGACGGTCACCTCGCGCGGCGATCCGGCGATGGGCTCGCTGACTACGGTCTCCTCGTCAGGAGCACCCGCGTCTTCGGCCGGTGCGGCGAGGCTGGTGGCGAGGCCGAACAGGAGCGGGAGGATCACTCGCCAGCCCCGTCACCCGCATCGCTCCCCTGCCCTTCACCCTCGGGTGCGGTCCCCTCACCTGCGGGCTCCACGCCCTCCTGCTCCAGCTCGATCTCCATGGGCACGGTGTCGACACCCATCTCCGTGAGGCGCAGATCGACCATGTCGCGGAACGGGGTCACCGACCAGGTGTTGAGGAGCTCGCGGTAGACGGCCTCGGCATCGCCGGGGCGGTCCAGTGCCTCGTAGGCACGGCCGAGATCGTAGGCGGCCTGCTGGCCGAAGTAGCCGTTCTCCTCCTTGATCCAGGGGCGGAGCATGGCCTCGAGGGTCTCGGCATCACCCGCGTCGACGGCGTTCATCGCGATCCGGGCCTGGGCGGCGTAGCGGATGGGGCTGGCGGAGGATCCCGCGGCGGCGTCCAGGGCCTTGCGCTCGGACTCGGCGTCGCCGGCCAGCGCGTAGAGCTCCGCCGCGTTCAGGGCGGCGTGGTGCGCCGCGACCCCGCTGTTGCCGTTGTAGATCGCCATCAGGGCGTCGCCAGCCTCGGTGAGGACCGGACCCTGCTCCACGCCCTCGCGCGGGAAGCGCTCCAGCGCCAGGGACAGGGGGAGCATGCTGATCCCTGGAGCGGCGCGCCCGGAGTAGGACGGCGAGACCTCGATCTGCACCACCCGGACCATCTTGCCGTCGGGCCCCTGGCGCTTCTCGAGCGACTCGATCATCTCCTGATCGAGGAGCTTGTCCTGGACCTGCAGCAGCACCGCCTCGGTCTGCTGACTGGCCTTGCGCTGGGCGGATGCGGTGGTGCTGTCGATGAACCCGTAGACGGCGACACCGAGCAGCACGGCGACGATGATGCCGACCAGCACCCACCAGTAGCCGAGCAGCGCGTTGGTCGCCCACATCTCCATGCGGAACGCCATGCCCGCGTCGGGCTTGGGTACGGTGAGCTCGTTCGACGAATCGGCCACGGATCCTCCAGTCGGGGGTGCCCCCGAGCGCCGGGGCCGGTAACCCGCCCGAAAGCCCGCAGCGAGTGGGTCGCCTTGGCCTGCCGGGCCCCCTGCGGTATGAACGAGCCACCCTGCCCCGAGACCCCGCCATGAAGCCGGCCCAGCCCCCCGCCGAGACCGCCGTGTCAGAGACTGTCGCTTCCCGATGCACTCCTGCCGTCCGACTCCGGACGCTCCGCCCCGGGCTGCTCGCGGCCGCGCTGGCCACAGCGACCCTGCTGTCCGCATGCGGCTGGCCCCGCTACACGGACCTGCCGGACGACTCCGACAGCGTGCCCGCCAGCGAGGACCCCCGCTCGCTCGTGGCCGTCACCTGGAAGCAGGTCACCGAGGCCGACCTGGCCCCGGACGGCGCGGACAACTCGGACCCCCGCGAGGTGGTGGTCGAGCCCCTGACGTCCATGAACGGCCTGCAGGTCAACGGCGTACTCCGGGGCATCGGCTGGAACGCCACCTTCGACGCACCGCCGCTCGAAGGCGAGGGGTGCCAGACCCGCACCCGGAGCCCGGGCGGCGAGGGGGACTGGGCGGGAGACGTCGACTTTGCAGTGATCGAGGTCTCGGAGCCCGACATGGTGCTCTGCGCGGACGTGGCCTTCCCCCAGGCGGACCTCGGCTGGGACCTGCTGGTCTACCCGCTCGACGCCGCCAACTGTGACCTGCCCCAGGACCCGCTCCAGGATCGGGCGGGCGACGTGCTCGGCCTCGGCTTCGACGGTGCCAACGGCGGCTGGAAGGTCCCGGTGGACCAGGGTGCGCGCTACGGCGTGCTGCTCGCCGGCTACTCGGCTCCGGAGGCCGTTGCAGAGTACCGGTACAATCTCGGAATCTCGCTGGTGCCTGCTGACGGCGCCGGAACGGAGCTCTGTCCTCGCGTCGTGGGTGGCTTCTGATGGGTGTGAATCGCCTGGCCTTGGGCCTCCTCCTGCTCGGTGCCCCGGGGGCCCTGCTGTCGGCGTTTGCCCCGACCAGCGCCTGGGCCCAGAGCGCGCCGGACAACCCACGCGCGTTCAGCCTCGGCGACGGCCGGACGTACATCGGCGACGTCGTCACCACGGAGGCAGGCGGCGTGCGCCTGCGCCTGCCCCAGGGCGAGACCGTCGTCGGCTTCCACGAGTTCCGGGCGGTCAAGGCATCCACGGCCTCCGCCTGGCGTGCCCAGCGCGAGTGGGAGGTGCTCATCGTCGGCCCCGACGCCGCGCGCATGTGGGTGGAGCAGGTCGTGCGCACCTACCCTGCGACCCAGGTGTCGGGCGATGACGGGCTCTCGCGCTCGCTCGGCCTCGACGCGCGCCGCCAGGCCAAGGAGTGCGCTCCCACCGACCTGCCGTGCGCGGTGTCCGCGACCGATCGCGGTGCTGACCTGTGGGCCTGGGTGATCACCGTGGAGCCCGACGGCGCCGGTGCCGTGCTGCGCGCCTCCACCAGCACGGGCCTGGCCCGCCCCCGCGTCGCGGTCGACGATCTCTCCGACCCGACCCAGCTCACCGACGCCATCGACTTCCTGCTCGGCCTCGAGAACGTGCCCGGGCGCTCGGGTGCTGTCTCCCGCCTCGAGGAGATCGCCCCCAAGCAGGTCGCCGCCGGCAAGTCTCCCAAGGACCCCAAGGTCAAGAAGCCGAAGGAGCCGAAGGAGAAGCCCCCGAAGCAGGCCAAGGATCCGAAGGAGCCGAAGCCGCCGAAGGAGCCGCGCTCGACGGACGGAAGCGCCCTCGGCCTCGACGTCCTGGTCCCGCTGCCTGGCTACACCTCGCTCAAGCGCGGGGACATGCAGAGCTTCGGCATGGCCATCGGCGTCGCCGTGCCGACCACCGCGCTGTGGGTCGTCGCGACGGGCAACGAGTCCCAGTCGATCCCGGAGCACGCGGCCCTGTCGGTCGGCGGCTACTATGTGACCTCGGTCGTGCTGAACCACGTGTTCGGCCGGCGCACCCTGGGCAAGGCCTCGTTGTCGGTCGCGCCGACCCAGGGCGGTGCGCGGGTCACCCTCGGCGGTCGCTTCTAGGCTCCTGGCCCGCCCCCGCCGACGGGTCCCCCGGTGTCCCCGCAGCCGTTCCGGCCGGTCCTACGGCCGCATGAGCTGTAGCGACACCGAGCCGGTGCTGCTGCTGCGGATCGGCTTTCCGATCTCGTACTCCTTGCCGCCGGTGTCGGTGACGCGGAACATGTGCATGCCCGGAGGCACGTTGACGACGTGGGGCCAGGGGCCGCGCTGGACCTTGCCGTCCACATAGAGGGTGAGGTCGGACGCGTCGCCGTCCATCGAGACGGTCACCGCGACCAGGTCGGCCGCGGGCTCGGAGCCCCCGCCGCTGGCGGGATCGGTGACCACGCCCCACGGCGAGGCCGCCGGGTCCCCGCCGGTTCCCGCGCCGTCGGTGGTCGGCGCGGTCGGCGAGCCAGAGCCTCCCGTCGTTGCATCGGTCGAACCCGGAGTCTCCGTCGAACCACCCGTGGTCGAGCCACCGGCGGAGCCGCCCTGTGCGCTCCCCTCGCCTGCGCCGTCGCCCGAGGGCCCGCCGCGATCACTGGGACGCACGCCAACGGTGAGGCCCGGCCCGTTGTCCGAGCCACCGGTGTCGGTCGGAGCGCCGCCATCGGGGGTCCCAACCGTTGGCTCCTCCGCGACCCCCGCGGCGTCAGTGTCGGCCGCGTCACTGTCCGCGACGACGGCGTCCGTGTCCGCCGTGATCACGCCCACCTGCAGAGGCTCCTCGGGGAAGCGCTCGTCGTCGCCTTCGGGGAAGCGCGCCTCGTCGATCGGCGTGAGTTCCTGGGGCTCCATGCGGGTGTCGCCACCCTCCCGATCGGGGTTGCCTGCCACCCGGGCCGAGGCCGCGCCGAGCGCTCCCAGACCACCGAGGGCGAAGAGGGCCGCACCGCCGATGACGAGGATGGTGACGACGCCACCGGCCACCCAGGCCCACATGGGCACGGCGGTGTACCAGTCCTCCGACGGGTCGTCGCCGTCGCCAGCCGCCGCAGCATCGCCGTCCACCGCCCTCCGGGCCGGCCGGTCCGCCATCCAGGCCTCTTCGTCGGGCGCCTCGCGGAGCTCGGAGTCGGGGGGCAGCGGAGGCTGGGACGCGGTCGAGGGATCGAGGCGCACTGGCGGCGAGCCCACCCGCGCCCCCTCCCCCGCGGTGATCGGCGTGTCCTTGCTGATCCCGTCAGCAGGGCTGTCATCGATTCCCGGGTCGGTGTCGTCGAGGGAGGGCGACGGCCCCGCGGAGGGACCGCGATCGACCACCCCGGCTTCAGCAGCGAGGTCGGCGCCCGGCCGTGGCGGTGGGGGCGGAGCCGCCAGCGGGCTGACCGGCGGCTCGTCGAGCTCCATCAGCGCGCCCGGCACGCTGAGGCGCGACAGCGGCACCGGCGTCAGGTCCGAGCGGCGCTGGGTGCCCGGGTTCACCGGCGAGGGCACGTCCAGGCTGGGCAGGTCGAGCCCATCGTCCAGCGACGGCGGATCGAGGGCAGGGTCCGCCCCGTCCGTCATCCCTGCCTCGGCTCCGACGAGCACGCTGCCGTCGTGAAAGCAGAAGTCGATGCGGTCCGAGAACGTGGACTCGCATTCGGGGCACCGCTTCATGATCGGGTCACCATCCCTCTTCCAAGGCCGGCAGTATACATCGGTCCCCGCACCGGATTCAGGCAGTGTGCTGACGCTTCAGGTGACGGCCGATCACGAGGCGCTGAACCTGGTTGGTGCCCTCGACGATCTGCATGACCTTGGCGTCGCGCATGTAGCGTTCCACGGGGTGTTCCCTCACATATCCGTAGCCGCCGAGGACCTGGACCGCGTCCGTCGTGACCGCCATGCACGTGTCGGTGGCGTGCAGCTTGGCCATGGCGGCAGCCTTGCTGTGATCTCTCCCCTGATCGCGCAGCCAGGCGGCCCGGTGCACCATCAACCGCGCGGCGTCCGTCTGGGTCGCCATGTCGGCGAGCATGAAGCTCACGCCCTGGAAGTCGATGATCGACGTGCGGAACTGCCGGCGCTCGCAGGCGTAGGCGGCGCTGTAGTCGAGGGCAGCCTGGCAGATGCCGACCGCGGTGGCGCCGATGGTGATCCGCCCCGAGTCGAGCGCGGCCATGGCCACGTTGAAGCCGAAGCCTTCCGGACCGATGCGCGCACTCTCGGGCAGCCGCACCCCGTCGAGCACCAGCTCCACCGTCGGCGAGGCGCGCATGCCCATCTTCTTCTCCTTCTTGCCGAAGGAGAGTCCAGGAGCATCGCCGGGAAGCAAGAAGGCGCTCACGCCCTTGGGCCCATCGCCGCCGGTCCGCGCCATGCACACGTACACGTCGGCGTATCCGCCGTGGGTGATCCAGAACTTGGTGCCGTTGAGCACGTAGTCCTTGCCGTCCCGCACCGCGGTCGTCTTGAGGCTGCCGGCATCGGAGCCGGACTCGGGCTCGGACAGGGCGAAGCCGCCGAGGAGCTCCCCCGCCGCGAGCCCGGGCAGCCAGCGCTCCTGTTGGGTGGGGGCGCCGAACTTTGCCAGGATCATCTGGGGCAGGCCGGTGACCGCGATGCT
>CALATR010000295.1 GCA_937891875.1 uncultured Pseudomonadota bacterium
AGCGCCTCCAGCCGGCCGATCCTCGCCGTGCTCGGCATCGTCGCCATCGTGCGCGGAGCGATGCGCTAGCGCAGGGGGTCGGACGAGCTCGTGCGCACGGCGCGGGCAGAACGAGCGATGGCGCCGTTCCACGCCCTGCAGGACGAGTCCGAGGGCTACTTCACCCTCTCGCTGACGTCGTCGTTGTTGGAGGATGACGTCGCCAGCGGTCTGTACACCACGCTGGCCGCCGACGCCGACGATCGAGCGACTGACGCTCTCCTCGACGTCCTGCGAGCGTTCCATACGTCGTCCTGCGCGTCGTGAGGCACGGGCGCTCTCAGCGCCGGATCGCCTCACACACGGTCTCCACCTCGAGGATCCGCCACCGCCTCCGCCCCCGCGACGCAGGAGTCGTCACTTCGATCGCGCGACCTCCGCAAACGCGCCGTTGACGTTGGTCGCAGCCCGCAGGCACAGTGCTGGGAGACCCGGGGGACTCCATGCGTTCGACCGTGCTTCTGCTGATCTCCTTGCTTCCCACGACGGCGGTGGCGGAACAGCCCACCATGGAGATGGGCGCTCACGGCGCCTGGCTCGGCCAGGACTTCACCCGCTCCTTCGCCGGCGGCGCCCAGCTCGGCCTGCGCTTCTCCCGCACGGCATCGCTGGAGCTGACCGGCACCGCCTACGTGGACCTGGGTGCGCAGGACTGGAGGTCCTTCACCCACCACATGATCACCGACCGCCAGCTGTCTCCCGACACGACGAAGCCGCGGTCCAGGGGGGCTCTCCTGCTGCGCCTCTCTCCGCTCCAGGGCGTGCTCGCCGCGCCCACCTCGCGGTTCGACCTCCAGCTGTTCTCGGGCATGGGGGTCGTCGCCACGCGCGATGACGCGGCTGTCGTGCAGTGCCGGTCGCCGTGCCCCTCGACGGACGGCGGAGGCGTTCATCCGACGATGGAGCTCGGCCTCGGCGCCTCGTTGGACGTCAGCCACCGCACCGTCGTGCGCGTCGACGTGGGCAGGATGTTCTGGGTCGAGAAGCTGAACGACGGAGACCTGGACCTCCACGCACCCACGATGGTGCAGGTCGGAGCGACGGTCCGCCTGACGAAGGACCAGCCGGCGCCGCCGGGGGTCGAGCCCGATCCGGATCGCCCGTGACCGAGGAAGAGACGGCCAGCGCCGCCTCGACCCTGGCGTTCGCGACGCGTCAGTGGCTGCTCGGCGATTTCGTGGGGGCACCGAGCGCGATGCGTGCGGCCCTGCAGCTCCAGGGTGTGCAGCGAGCGCGCCCGCTGATGCGCGAGACCCGGCGTAGGTCCTACTATCACGACGATCTCGGCAAGCCCTCTGATGTCGTCCGGGCCGCTGTCGAACCCACCGCGCCGGAGCTCCGGGACTGGTGTCTGCTCGGCGCCGTGTCGCACCGAAGCGGGTACCTCCGGCAAGCGGTTGCCCAGCATCTGCTCG
>CALATR010000296.1 GCA_937891875.1 uncultured Pseudomonadota bacterium
GGGCGCAGCACGCCGCGCTCCTCGGCATCGAGCACCATGAACTTGGCCGCCCGGTCCTTGACCGACATGCCCGGGTTCAGCCACTCCGCCTTGCCCAGGATCTGGCAGCCGGTCTCGTCGGACAGGCGGGAGAGGCGGATGAGCGGGGTGTTGCCGATGGCCTCGACAACGTCCTTCTTGATGTCCATGGGGGCTCCTCGGGGCTGGACCTGGGGTTCGCGGGAGACGTCTACGCTGGCGCCCCGGCGGTAGACCTTGCTGTGGGGGGGCACCGAGCGGACGAGCCACACGTTGCCGCCGATGGTGGACCCGGCGCCGACCACGGTGTCGCCGCCGAGGATCGTGGCGCCGGCGTAGACCGTGACGCGATCGTGCAGCGTCGGGTGGCGCTTGCGCACCCCGCCGGTCTCCGGGTCGGGGGCGTCCCGGCGCACCGAGAGCGCGCCCAGGGTGACGCCCTGGTAGAGCTTGACGTCGTCGCCGATGTGGGTCGTGGCGCCGATGACGACGCCGGTGCCGTGATCGATGAAGAAGCGCTGGCCGATGACCGCGCCGGGGTGGATGTCGATCCCGGTGCGGCTGTGGGCGTGCTCGGACAGGATCCGGGGGATCATGGGCACGCCGGCGACGATGAGCTCGTGGGCGACGCGGTAGGCGCTGATGGCGAGCACGCCGGGGTAGCTGAAGACGATCTCCTCCAGCGACTCCGCCGCCGGGTCGCCGACGTAGGCCGCGATCACGTCGCCGTGCAGCTTGTGGCGGATCTCGGGCAGCTTCGCAAGCACGCGGTGGGTGACGCGCTGCGCGAACTCCCTCCCCCGCCGCTGTCCCGCTGGAAGCAGGCGATCGGTCCACTGGGCTGCGCGGAAGATCTGCTCGGTGAGCCCTTCCTGGGCCGCCAGCAGGTGCTCGGAGAGGGCGAGGCGCAGGTTGTCCTCGGACAGCTGCCGGGTCGTGAAGAAGCTGGCGAAGAGGAGGTGCTGCAGGTCGACGAAGGCGCGGATCACCGCCCGCCGGTTGGGCAGGGCGCAGCTGCGCAGATCGTTGAGCTGGTCGGGTCCGCTGTAGGACTCGACGAGGGCATCGAGCAGGCGATCGAGCTCGGTGGCCCCCCCGGTGGCGGCAGGGTCGGTCATGAGGCCTCGTTGGCGACGGGCTCGGCGTAAGCACGCCGTCCAGCACCGCCAGCCCTTTGCGAGAACCTGCGTGACGTCCTACACACCCACAAGACCACCCGGCCTCCCCGAAGACTCGTGCCCCTCGCGTTTGTCACGATGTCGCCGCGGGTGATGCTCGTCGGAGGAGCCGCCATCGCCGCGGCCTTCGGCTCGAGCCTCGCCCTCGCCGCGACCCTCGCCCAGCCCGAACCTCCCCCACCCGTCCTGCCGCAGCCAGAGCCCATGCTGGCTTCGGCGGTGGCCTCGCCGTCCGAGGTCCCCTCCCCGCCCGAGGACTACGTCGAGGCCATCCTCGATCGCAATGTGTTCGACCACGAGAACCTGGGCGCCGGGGAACCCACGGAGAAGACGACCTCCCAGAGCACCGGCGAGGATCTGGGCCTGGCCTTGCTCGCCGTCGTGATCGCCCAGCCCGAGTCCCTCTCCGCCGCCCTCATCGAGCGGGACGGCGACCGCAACGGCGCCCGCGGCTACGCCATCGGCGACCTGGTGCACGACGGAATGACCCTGGTCGAGATCCGGCATGACTGCGTGGTGCTCGAGACGACCGATGGCCAGCACGTCGTGCTCAACCCACGACCGCCCGAGGAGCGCCCGACCCGCCGGGCCCGCGCTCGCCGCGGCAAGGGGGACGACCGGGTCCACAAGGTCGGGGACAACCACTACGAGGTCGACTCCGCCCTGCTCGACGAGGTGATGAGCAACCCCCGCGGCCTGCGGAAGCTGGGCTCCGCCCGCCCGTACAAGCGCAACGGCGAGATGGTCGGCTTCCGCCTCTACCGGATCCGCCGGGGCAGCCTCGGTCGCCAGGTGGGCCTGCGCTCCGGCGACATCGTCACCGCGGTCAACGGCCGCCCGATCCGCTCCACCTCGGACGCGATGGCGCTCTATCAGGAGCTGCAGTCGGCCCGGAGCTTCGAGGTCGACGTGCAGCGGCGGGGTGGTCGCAGCAAGCGGAAGATCACCCTCGATCTTCGCTGATCACGCCCCGCTGCCCGGCAGGACCTGCGGGTGGGGCTGCCTGGCGGATCGCGCGACCCGCTGGAGCAGGCTGCCCAGCTGACCGCGGGCCACGTCCCGGACCAGCCACGTGGGCACGCTCCCACCGAGGTCGGTGCGCGCGTGGTACGCGACCAGGGTGCGCTCGTCGGACAGGGCGACCAGCATCCAGCCGCCGCGGTTGATCGGCGTCGTCACCCCATTCTCGAGCGCGTCAGGTCCCACGCCCGGCAGGTGTCCCGCCGTCAGCACCGGCCGCGCGAGCTCCAGGCCGTCCGCCACCTCGCGCCAGCTGCGCGACCAGGCCTTGCCCGCGGTCTTGCGGTGCAGCTCGACGTCGATGGTCGAGCGCACCACCCACTGACGATCGGCGAGCGGCATCGGCAGGCTCATGCGCCCGTACCACAGCTCGGTGCCGTCCCCGGAGACCGAGAGGCGGACCTCGTGTACGGCGGGATCGCCGGTGACGGCCTGATCGTGCACGGTCGCCCACACCGCGGCGAGCGGCGCGTCGATGATCCGCAGGCCGGCGACCCGCTCGGCCTCGACCAGGGTGATCGACGCCCCCGAGGCGAGCTTGTCGAGGTCGCGGCCAGTGACGGCGGGCAGCGGCGCCGGCGCGTGGGACGCCAGCAGCTGCAGGGCGTCCTCGACCTCGCCGGCGAGGGCGTGGGTGGGAGCGGTTGCCAGCGCGGCGAGCAGCAGCTTCTTCATGACGAGCCTCCAAGGGCACAGACGGACGGACGAGGAAGTGAGGACGGGATCAGCGGGCAGCGCCGAGGAACGCGGGCGCCTTGCCGTGGGTGAGCGCGCGCCAGACCCACTCGACGGGACCCATGCGGAAGCGGTCGAGCCACCACAGCGCGAGCCCGACCTGGGCGGCGACGATGAACAGGGCCAGGGGCAGGTGCCAGGCGCGGTGGATGACACCGAACCCGACAAGACCGACCAGCACGAGGCCCGCGACCGAGTGGCCGAGGTAGCTGGTGAGCGCCATGCGGCCGGCCCGAGCGAGCGGCGTGAGCAGGCGGCCGAACACCGGGTGCATGCCCAGCCAGGCGAGGCCGCCGGCGAGCCCCAGCCCGACCGCGAGGCCGGAGATGCCGTGGATGCCCTCGGCGACCACCGCGAGCGGGTGTGCCTCGTGAAA
>CALATR010000297.1 GCA_937891875.1 uncultured Pseudomonadota bacterium
CGGCCTGCTCGAGGATGAGCTCCATGACCGGGGCCATGGCGTGGCGCGCGACCACCCGGTCGAAGGTCGACAGCTCGCGCTGGATGAGGCCGGTGCCGTCGAAGATGCCGCCTTCACCCTCGATCTCGGCGTGCAGGTCTTCCATGCCTTCCGGGATCTTCGTCGCCTCGGCCTCGCGCCGGGCGATCACCTGGTCCAGCGTCTCGCTGCGGCGGATGAGGGCGCCCAGCCGGCGCAGCTCGAGCTCCTGCTCGTCGGAGAGGGAGCTGTGCTCGTCGAGGTGCACCACCAGCGGATCCTCGCTGGTGATGATCCCGGTCGTGCCCGCCTGCTTCAGGAGGGCTGCCGCGGTCTCGTTGCGCGCCGCGGCCAGCGCCTGCCGGGCCGCGGTGCCCTGGGCGCCCTCCAGCTCGCCGATGGCCTGGCTCGCTGCGGCGTAGTCCCCGCCGTTCGCGTGCAGCACGACCTGGGCCATGATCGCGCGTCCCTCGGCGTCGCCCTGGGCGCCCAGCATCTGCACCAGGGCGCCCTGCACGCGCTCGTCCTTGCCGGCCAGCTCGGTGAGATCGTCGGTCTCGGACATCGCGCGGATGACCGCCGGATCGCAGTCCATGAGCGCGCCCTTGATCCGCGGATCGTCGGTGCCCAGCTGCTGGCTCGCCGTGTCCAGGCGCTGCTTGGCCTTCTTCGCCGCGTCGAGCGCGGGGCCGGGCCCGAACAGGCGCTCCGCCTCGGCGAGGTCGCCGCCACCCTGCTTGACCAGCAGGTGGGCGATGTGGTCCCGGGCCTCGTCGGGGAGCGCGCCGAGCACGTCGGAGAAGCGCTTGCGGGCGATCCGCGGGTCGGGGTGATCGGTGTGACCGTTCGTGGCGTTGAGGCGGTCGAAGGCGGCGATCCCCGCGCCCATGCGCTCGCCCATCGTCGCGCCCAGGTCGTCCAGGCCGCCCCACTGCAGCGCCTCGATGAGCGCGGCGTCGTCCACGTGGTTCGCCCGCAGCACCTGCCCGATCTCGTACGCCTCGTCGCCGACCGCGGCCCGCTGGTAGCCCTCGACGTCGGCCAGCCCCTTGCTGGCCGCGGCCTCCTGGTCCTCGGCCGCCAGGAAGGCGCTGTCGGCCAGATCCTGGGCCTCCCGATCCGCATCCCCCTCCTTCCAGCGGCGGTTCCGGCGCGCCTCGAGGGCGTCCTCGGCCTCCTGCTTCGCCACGAACGCGGCGGTCGCCTGGTGGGCTTCCCGGGCCTCGCGGGCCGCCCGGGCTGCCTTGCGCAGGTCGTCGTCCGCGATGCTGTCGAGATCGAAGTCCGGGTGGTAGATGTTGTTCCAGTCCTGGCTGAACCCCTTGTCCTCCGCCAGCTTCGCGAACGCCGCGTCGGCCTCGCCGCTGGCCTTGCGGGTCGCCAGGAAGTCCGGGTCCTTCTCGGCCGCTTCGTCTGCCGCGAGCCGCGCGGCGAGCTCGGGGGAGATGGCCTGGCGGGCCTTGTCCATCGCGGCCTCGGCCTCGATCTTCTCTCGCTCCAACCTGGACTTCTTGTTCTGCTGGTACAGCTTGCTGCGCTCGGTGGCGACGTCCTTGAGCGCGCCCACGAAGGAGTCGACCAGCATCTCCTTGGTCAGCTCCGCGTTCAGCCCCTCGCCGCGGCCCAGGCCCAGGATGAAGTCGGGGTCGGTGGCCTTGCCGACGGTCGCCTTGACCACGTTGCTGGCGAACTCGACCGAGACGTGCTTGACGAAGTCCGCCGAGAAGATGCCCTTGCCCAGGCTCGACGGGTCGCCGAGCTCCTCGGCCAGGTCGGACAGGCCCAGCTTGTCGAGCGCGCCCTTCTCCAGCCGGCCGGTGATCATGCCGGTGACCATGCCCTTGACCGCGTTGACGCCGCCCATGAGCGTGCCCTTGACCATGCCGCCGAAGATCTCCTCCATCGACGCGCCCTCGTCGATCCTGGCGGGTACCTCGACGGCGCTCGTGAGGGCGGCCTCGATGGTGCCCTCGGCGACCTTCTGCACCATCTCGGTCAGGAACTCCTGCACCGCCTTCTTGGAGAAGTGCTTGCCGACGAAGTGCTTGCCGACGAGCTCCATCATCTTGCCGCCGAGGCCCTCGGTGACGGCCTTGAACTTCTCCGAGTCGACGATGCCGGCGGTGACGGCCTCGACCAGGGCCATGGCGATGTCGGTGGCGATCTCGGAGTGGGAGACCCCGGGCCCCTTGATGGCCCACTTGACCGCGTTCTGGGTCATGGCCATGGCAAACGCGAGCATCGGGCCCGCCGCTGCCCCGCCGGTCGCGACCGCGGCGATGGCACCCACGACCACGCCCACGCCGGTGGCGATGGCCTCGGCCGCCGAGTCGCGCACTGCCCGGTACTCCTTGGCCGCCTCCTGCTGGCGACCGAAGAGGTCCTCGAAGTACTCGGCGGCGCTCGGATCGCGCAGGGTGCCGTCGGGCAGGACCTGGGCCTCGAGCTCGGCGGTCAGATGCTTGAACTCGGAGTCCGCCGAGCTGAACCCGGCTGCCTCGGCCATCTCCATGATGGGGTTGCCGAGGTAGCGGTTGAGCAGGCTGCCGCCGCCCTTCTCGAAGTCGTAGCGCAGGCGGGCGATCGCCATCTTGTCGGCGATGGTCGTGGGCTTTCCGCGGAGCTTGATCTGCGCGTCCAGCAGCGCCATGCCGGAGAGATCGCCCTCGAGCCACTCGTCCAGCGTCTGCTCGTTGCCCAGCACCTCCTTGGCATAGGTGCGGAAGCGCAGGCGGAAGGCGGCGACCTCCTCCGGCGACATCTCGGCGATGGAGTCCATGACCCGGTCGACCACCTCGGTGGTGGTGCCGGCCCCGTCCATCGCCCGCAGCAGCGCCAGGGCGTCGTCCTGCTCGCCGGTGTTGGCGATGTCGACCATCTCCGCGTACTCGGAGCCCGACAGCTCGTCTTCGAGCATGTTGGTCAGGGCATCGCCCGCGCCGGGGTAGTCGTCGCCGTACAGCTCGGCGAAGCGCTTGCGCAGCGCCAGGTAGTGCTCCTTGCTGCGTCCTCCCTCGCCGTTGGCACCCAGCAGCAGGGTCTCGCGCAGCAGCTTCTCGTCGGTGCCGGCCCCACCGGTGAAGCCGACGAAGTCGCGGCCCTCGCCCCAGGTCGCGAGCTGCAGGCGGTGGGCATCCGCGGTGATCTTGTCCCCGCGCAGCTCGGCCTCGACGATCTCCATGAACAGGGAGTCGACGGTCTGGGTGCCCTCGATGGCGGGCAGGGTGATCTCGCTGTTGATGTGCTCCAGCAGGACCGTGCTCGGTCCCTTCGAGGGGTCGTACTCCTGGCCGTCCTCCCCGTAGAACCGCTCGTAGTACGACTGCATCTTGACCATCTCGGCCGGGGAGAGCTTGGACAGCTCAGCCAGGATGGCCTCCTCGTCGGTGCCCCAGCCCTCGAACCACTCGCCCTCGCCGAACATGGCGATGTTGATCTTGACGGCCGCCACCTGGGCGGCGTCGATCGTCGCCATGCCCGTCTTGGGGTCGATGGTCGTGTAGGCCCGCAGCAGGCGCTGCTCGTTGTCGCCCAGGTCCTCCATGATGGACTCGCGGGCGGCGGCGAAGCGGGGGTCCTTGACCAGGGCCGTGCGCTGCTCGTCGGTCAGGCCCTCCAGCGTCTCGAACAGGAAGGCCTCGTCCTCGTCGAACCAGCCGTCCGCGGTCTTGAAGATGAACTCGCGGACGCCGTCCTGGCGGCGGTCGGCGGACATCAGGTCGCAGGCGATGTCGTAGTCGCTCTCCCACAGCTCGTCGTGGAGGAACTTCATCAGGTCCTGGCCGGTCTGGCGCTCGAACTCCTTCTTGAAGAGCGCCATCTCGTGGGGCTGCATCGCCAGGAGCGCCCGGTGGGTCTCCTTGGCGTCGTCGCCGAAGCCCCAGCTGCCTTCCTGCGACAGGAAGAGCTTGCGCGCGTTCTCCTTGGCGCGCTCGTGCACTTCCTTGGCCTGCTCCCGGAACTTCTCGGGATCCGCAGTCAGCTCGGCCCGGGCCTGACGGCGCAGCTCGGCGTCGGTGATGTAGCGGTTGTCGGGGTTCTTGCGCAGCTCCTGGAAGCGACCCTCGACCACCGCGGAGCCGGCCTCGTCCAGGACCGCGTCGTAGGCGGCCCGGTTGTCGGTCTTGCGCTCCTTGTCCTTGAACGGGTCGTAGAGCGGATCGGCGTACTTGAGCATCGGCACCTGATCGCGCATCAGGCGGACCAGGTCGTTGCGGGCCTTCTCCTCGTTCGGGTCGCCGAAGGCCTCCATGCTGCGGATCAGGCGCATGGACAGGTTGAAGCCGAAGCTCGAGCCGCCGTGGAACTTCTCGCCGGTCTGCAGCAGGATGGCCTGGGTCTCGGCGTCGGTCTGGAAGATGTCGAGCAGCAGCTGGTTCGATGCGGCGGGCCGGTTCATGGCCTCGATCAGCAGGTGCTGGCGGTTGAAGCGGTCGAACTCCTTCGCGGTGAGCCCGGCCTTCATCGAGCGATCGCCCTCCTCGTCGACCGCGACGTAGGCGGTCTTCAGCTTGCCGTAGGCGGCGAGGCGGGTCTCGACGTCGGCCTTGACGTGGTCCTCGACGCCGAAGAGCACCCGCTGCTTGCGGTCGACCACCGACGCGATGCCGTTCGGGTAGCGCTGGGGCGACTCGGCCCTGAGGATCGCGTCGGCCGCGGCGAGC